>CAZAVY010000033.1:0-31658 GCA_964488685.1 uncultured Gammaproteobacteria bacterium | reverse complement strand
AATCATGCAGTTGGAGCCCGTAATGGAAACAGTGGCGCGTGAAGGGATAGTGGCTGTTACCGAGCGCATCCCAGTCGCTAGCCGGGACTTCGCTTAAGGAGTGAGTGACGCTGACCCGTAACTCGGCATTATTCAAGTTCCTTGGCATCCAGGTATTTTTCGGCATCTAGCGCGGCCATGCAACCGGTAGCGGCCGAAGTGACTGCCTGGCGGTAGACGTGGTCCATGACATCACCGGACGCAAACACACCTTCGATGCTAGTTGCCGTTACGTTACCGTCGGCACCACCGAACACCGTGATATAACCGTTTTTCATTTCCAGTTGCCCTGAGAATAGGTCGGTGTTGGGTTTATGGCCGATAGCGATGAAGATGCCCGAGAGGTCCAGTTGTTTAGTGCTGTCGTCGTGAACGTTACGCAGCCGCAAGCCGGTGACGCCTGAATCATCGCCCAGCGCTTCATCAAAAACACTGAACCATTCGATGCTTACGTTGCCATTCTTTGCTTTCTCGAACAATTGATCCTGCAGGATTTTCTCCGAACGCAATTTGTCACGTCGATGCACCAATGTGACCTCGGCGGCTATATTCGATAGGTAAAGCGCCTCTTCGACCGCGGTGTTGCCGCCACCGATGACCGCGACCTTTTGCCCGCGGAAAAAGAAACCGTCGCAGGTAGCACAGGCTGAAATACCCTTACCGTGAAATTTCTCTTCTGATGGTTCACCGAGGTACATCGCACTGGCGCCGGTCGCGATAATCAACGCGTCACAACTGTATTCACCGCTATCTCCAACCATTCTTTTCGGGGACTCGTCGAGGAATACGGTATGGATGTGGTCGAAGATTATTTCGGTTTCAAAACGCTCAGCATGCTTTTGCATGCGTTGCATCAGGTCCGGGCCGGTCAGACCTTTGACATCGCCTGGCCAGTTATCGACATCGGTGGTGGTCATCAGCTGACCGCCGGCCTCGAGGCCGGTAATCACGGCTGGTTTCAGGTTGGCACGGGCGGCATACACCGCCGCTGCATACCCTGCGGGTCCTGAACCGAGAATTAATACACGGCTATGTTTGGGATCGGGCATTGGTTACTCTCAGAATTGTGAGGCTGAATTTCAGGGTTAAGATAGGACACCAATAGTAATGCGAAAAAATGACAATGGCTATATGGCAATCGCCCAGAAATTTTCAATGATATTAATTCTGGTTCCTGCCGGAGATCATCATGTAAAATAGGCCGATTTATGCAAGGCAAGATTCAAGTGGCTCAAGCTAGACCCAATCTCCGTTCCGGACAGCAGGAAAGAAGGCTCCTGTTTGCCGGCCAGGTTAACCAGCGCCTGCGCGAAGCCGGAATGTTGCTGTCGTTCGCACTCGCCGGATACTTTCTGGTGGCGATGTTCAGCTATGACGTTCTCGATCCTTCCTGGTCGCATAGCGGTAGTAATAGCGAAATTTCCAATTTCGGCGGCACCGCAGGCGCGTGGATAGCGGACCTGACCTTCTACCTGTTCGGCTTCCTGGCCTTTCTATTACCGATTATGTTGATTTATAACGGCATGATTCTGGTCAAAACGCGTGAACTGAGTGCCGAGGACCGTTACCAGATGCTGGTAATCCGCTGGAGTGGTTTCGTACTGACATTGATATCCGGTTGTGCGCTCTCCAGCCTCCATTTTTCGGTGGGAACGGGTGCCATGCCACTCGATGCCGGCGGTATTCTAGGGCAGATCGCCGGCAATTATTTCTCCCAGGGCCTTGGTTTTATCGGCGCTACGGTCATGCACCTGGCGTTGTTTTTAGCAGGATTAACCTTGTTCACCGGAATTTCCTGGCTAGCCCTGGTCGATAACACCGGAAAATACACGCTGCTACTGTTCGATAAACTGCTCGACCGCTACTACCTGATGCGCGACAAATTCGAAGGCAGTCGCAATCGTAGCGAACGCGAGCAGGTATTTCATACTGCGCAAAAGAAACAGGAAAAGCGCAAACCGCTTAAAATTGAGCCGGTCGTGGACCGTATCGAGCCGAGTTTGCGGGTAGAGAAAGAGAAACAGATTCCATTGTTTCAAACCATTGGCAAAGGCGGCGGTACCATTCCACCGCTGGCATTGCTGGACAAGCCAAAACCCAGAATAGCCGGTTACAGTAAATCGGCGCTCGAGGCAATGTCGCAACAACTGGAGCTTAAATTACTCGACTTTGGTATCGAGATCCAGGTCGAATCGGTGCACCCGGGACCGGTCATTACGCGTTTTGAAATATTGCCGGCGCCGGGAGTCAAGGTTAGCCAGATTACCAGCCTCTCCAAGGACCTGGCGAGATCGCTGTCGGTAACCGGGGTTCGAGTGGTTGAAATCATACCCGGTAAGTCGGTGATGGGACTCGAAATTCCGAATGAAAACCGGGAACTTGTCAGTTTGAGCGAAATCGTTCAGTCAATCAGTTTCGATCAGGCGGCCTCGCCGCTGACACTGGCACTGGGCAAGGACATCAGCGGCGAAGCGGTGGTTGTCGATTTGTGCAAAATGCCCCACCTGTTGGTGGCCGGTACCACCGGGTCGGGTAAATCGGTCGCGATCAACGCAATGCTGTTAAGTATTCTGTTCAAGGCGACACCGGACGATGTCCGCCTGATTTTGATCGACCCCAAGATGCTCGAGCTTAATGTTTACGCGGGTATTCCGCATCTAATTACGCCGGTAGTCACGGACATGAAAGAAGCCGCCAATGCGTTGCGCTGGTGCGTTGCGGAGATGGAGCGTCGCTATCGTCTAATGGCCTCGCTCGGGGTACGCAATATTTCCGGTTACAATCGAAAGATTGGGGATGCGGTCACAGCCGGCTCCCCGATCAAGGATCCGCTGTTCGACAAAAAGCTATTGTTGCTCAACCCCGATGCCGGGCCTGAAGATCTCGAGCCGTTGCCGTATATTGTGGTAGTGGTGGATGAATTCGCCGACATGATAATGGTGGTTGGTAAAAAGGTTGAAGAACTGATTGCGCGCCTGGCGCAGAAAGCGCGTGCTTCGGGGATTCATCTGCTACTTGCAACCCAGCGCCCCTCGGTCGATGTTATTACCGGTTTGATCAAATCAAATATTCCGACTCGCATCGCGTTCCAGGTTTCGTCAAAGATCGATTCGCGTACCATTCTCGATCAAATGGGCGCCGAAACCCTGCTGGGGCATGGTGATATGCTCTATTTGCCACCCGGTACCAGCGTTCCGGAGCGGGTACACGGCGCGTTTGTCGACGACCATGAGGTCCACGCGGTTATTGCCGAAATCAAGAAATCGGGTGGACCAAACTACATCGCCAGTGTCCTTGAAGAGTCGGCCACAGCGGTATTGCCGGGGGAAGGTTCGCGAGATTCCAGCGGGGACGAAGCGGATCCGTTATATGACGAGGCGGTCGCCGTGGTTACCGAAACGCGTAAAGCGTCGATTTCCTATGTTCAACGACGCCTCAAGATCGGATATAACCGCGCCGCACGCATGATAGAAGAAATGGAAGCTTCCGGCATTGTCTCAATGGTGCAATTGAATGGAAGCCGGGAGGTGCTTGCGCCACCACCGGCAACAGAATGAAGATGAAATACCTGTTAATACTAGTTGCTTTGATGGTAAACCCGCTATCGGCGGCCAGCGACGCGGAGCAGCGCCTCCAAACCGCGCTCAAAAATATGGACAACCTGAGCGCTGAATTCAAACAGACCCTGCGCGATGAGGACAAGAATGTGGTGCAGCAAAGCCGGGGTACGATTGCATTGCAAAGGCCCGGTAAGTTTGCCTGGATTTATACCGAACCCTTCGAACAGCGAATTGTTGCCGACGGCAGTGAACTCTGGATTTACGATGTCGAACTGGACCAGATTACGGTCAAACCGATAGATGAAGGCCTGTCGAATGCACCGATAATGATCCTGATGAAGCAGTCTGATGTTACTCAGCAATTTGATGTCAGTGAGGTTGGCCAGCGCAAGTTTCTTTACTGGGTCGAACTCAAACCGCATGCCAGTGATCTGGAGTACTCGAGTATTTTTATAGGGATCGACGATGACAGTGTACGTGCGATGGAACTACAGGATCGGTTCGGTCAAAGCACTCAGATCGTGTTTGAAAATTTGCGTTTGGGCGTCGTACACGACCCGGCCACCTTCAAGTTTGTGCCACCGCCTGGGGTCGACGTCTACGGTGTGGGTGGCTAGTGGCCGAACAACTAGTACTGTGCCAAAGAGATGAATGATTTATTGGTCGCGGATAGGGCATTCAATCCACTCGCCGATCGCATGCGACCGCGCAAGCTGGACCAGGTTTTTGGTCAATCGCATCTGCTTGCAGCGGGTAAACCGCTGCGTCAGGCTATCGAGGCCAATAAGCTGCATTCGATGATCTTCTGGGGTCCCCCAGGAACCGGCAAAACCACGATTGCACGCTTGATTGCAGGGTATTCCGATGCACTTTTCATTACCCTTTCCGCGGTGTTAGCCGGGGTAAAAGATATTCGTGAAGCGATTGAACAGGCGCGTCAATTTCAGGGGCCGACGGTTCTGTTTATCGATGAAGTGCATCGTTTCAACAAGGCACAACAGGATGCTTTTTTGCCGTATATCGAGGATGGCACCATTTTGTTTGTTGGCGCGACCACCGAAAACCCTTCTTTCGAACTGAATAATGCCTTGTTGTCACGTACTCGAACCTATGTTTTGAAACCAATTGCGGAACAGGAGATCGAGCAGGTAATCGAGCGTGCGCTTGAAGACAGGCAGTTCGGGCTCGGGAATTTAGGTCTGAATATTGATGCCGATGCCATGGATATATTGGTAAAAGCTGCGGATGGGGATGCACGCCGCGCCCTGACTTATCTCGAAATCATCAGCGACCTGGTCGAAAGTGATCACATCGATGCAATCCTGGTTGCCGAGATTGCGCAGCAAGGGCCGCGCCGGTTTGACAAGGGCGGCGATGTATTTTACGAACAAATTTCAGCCTTGCATAAGTCGGTACGCGGTTCCGATCCCGACGCCGCGCTCTACTGGTTTTGTCGGATGATCGACGGCGGCTGCGACCCGGTTTACATCGCGCGCCGAGTGGTGCGCATGGCAATCGAAGACATCGGAATTGCCGACCCACGCGGTCTCGAACTGTGTCTTAACGGTTGGCAAACCTTTGAACGCCTCGGTAGCCCGGAAGGGGAGCTCGCGCTTGCCCAGGGCATTGTTTATCTTGCCTGTGCGGCCAAGAGTAATGCGGTTTACAGTGCCTACAAACAGGCAATGGATGATGCCCGCAATTGCGGCAGCCTGGAGGTGCCGATGCACTTGCGCAACGCACCGACCCGTTTTATGGAAGCGCAGGGCTATGGCGATGGTTATCGCTACGCCCACGATGAAGGCGATGCCTTCGCAGCTGGCGAGAGCTACTTCCCGGAAGCGTTAGCCGCGCGTCAATACTATCACCCGGTTGATCGGGGGCTCGAAATAAAAATTGCTGAAAAACTTGAACATCTACGCAAACGTAACCGGGATGCGAAAGCATGAATCTGCGCTTCGCCGATGCCGCGGATCAGAACAAACAGGTCATTTATGAGGTACTGAAACCTTATTTGTACGGCGAAGCACTCGAAATTGGCAGCGGCACCGGTCAGCACGCGGTGTTTTTCGCAGGTCAGGCGCCGGATATACGCTGGCAAACTTCAGATCTGGCATCCAGTCTGCCCGCAATCGAAGCCAGGATAAAGGATTCAGGCCTGCAAAATCTGCCGCCACCCATCACGCTCGATGTACTGGGGCGATGGCCAGAACATCGGTACGACCTGGTTTACTCGGCCAATTGCTTCCATATCATGGATTTAAAAACAGTAGTAAAATGTGTTGAAGGAATGGGTGATTGCTTGAAAGCAAAGGGTGTATTTGTCGTGTATGGCCCATTCAACTACGCAGGCGCTTATACCTCGGGCAGTAATGCTCGTTTTGATGCGTATTTAAAGATACGTGATCCGGCCAGTGGCATCCGCGATTTCGAGTGGCTCGACGAGCTTGCCGGTGTAGCGGGTCTGGAATTGCTGGAGGATGTCGCCATGCCGGCAAACAATCGCAGCTTAATCTGGCAAAAACGAACTTTATAGGCCATAGTTAGACTAATGATTTGACTTTTGAACGCCGATGAATGATGAATAAAATAATTCCGCGGGCCGTAGTTGCCGGCATAGTATTTTTACTGTCCTTTCCATTTACCGCTGCGGCCGATGCGTCGCTCGAAGAAATGACACGCCTGCTCAAGTTACGCCTGGGCACCGACCGGGTTGAACCAGCGGCTGCAACCGGAGTCGATGGCGTTTATCAAACCCGTTTTGGCGACAAGTTTGCCTATTTGATCGAAGGTGGCCGTTATGTCTTTATCGGCGACATGGTTGATTTGAAGTTAGCGCGCAATCTGACCGAGTTGAGTCGGCGTGATCTGATAGTGAAGGAACTCGCCGATTTTGACCAGAAAAAGATGATCATATTTCCTGCGGCCAAACAGGAGCTGGCGGTGTTGAATATTTTTACCGATACCAGCTGTGTCTACTGCCAAAAACTGCATAGCGAAGTGGAGTATCTGCAGCAGGCGGGAATATCGGTTCGCTATTTGCCTTATCCGCGGGGCGGTAATCGCGGTCCTGGTTATGGTGATCTGAAAAAGGTCTGGTGTGCTGACGACCAGGTCGAAGCGATGAGCATTGCCAAGGGTACCTTGAACGGTTCGCTGGCCTCGTCGAGTCATTGTGATGCTGCCCAGTATGTTGATGACGGATATTCGCTCGGCAACCGTATCGGCGTCACTGGCACGCCCGCGCTTTTCACAAGTGATGGCGCCAAGTTCAATGGATACGTGCCATACCAGGAACTTATCCCGCAGTTGATACAACAATAGTATCTCAAATCAAGCGGTGAATTTTCGCTCCGGCGACCTGCAGGGCGCGTGTTTTGCGCACGCCTGATTAATTTACTGTGGTAGTATTCGCGCTTAATTAAGAATTGAATTATCAGCTTGAATGCCAAAACAGGAATCACCAGAAAAGCATTTGGAGACCGAAGAAGAAGCGGCTCTACCCCGTCAATCCGAACAGCAACCAAAAGAGTATGGCGGAGCCAGAGGCGTGGATCCGACCCGTTACGGTGATTGGGAAAAAAATGGCCGCTGTATTGATTTCTGACACGTTTGCCGGATCGGAATGTCAATTTCAGCAGATCTGTAACGCATAGACCGGTAACGGATAATGTCAAATAGCAAGTACCCAATATCCCCGCATTTACAGATTTATCGATTGCCGTTAACCGCGCTGCTTTCGATTGCTCATCGTATCACCGGGGTGATTCTCGCCTTCGGCGCTCTGTTCCTGGTCTGGGTGTTGGCAGCCGCCGCGAAAAGTGCGCAAGCCTACCAGATGTTGTTGCAACATATGGATAGCTGGTATGGTCAGATATTCCTGTTTGGCCTGGTATTTTCGCTTTACCTGCATTTCTGTAATGGCATCCGCCACCTGTTCTGGGATATGGGTTACGGTTTTGAACTCGAAACCGTGGATCTTAGCGCCAGGCTCGCAATTGGAATGGCGGCTGTTTTAAGCGTCGCGACCTGGATGGTTGCGGGGGCAGGGTAAACATGACAGATCTAAGAACACCCCTGTCGAAGGTCAAGGGTCTGGGTTCGGCCAAAGAAGGCACGACCCACTTCTGGCGCCAGCGTATGACTGCATTGTTGTTAATTCCACTGGTGTTGTGGATCGGGTTCAGCCTGGCCGCATTGCCGGTTGATCACGCGACACTGGTCGGCTGGATTCAGCAACCATGGGTTTCAGTGGCACTAATTTTGTTGATCATAACCACTTTTTACCATGCTCAACTGGGATTGCAGGTTGTCATCGAAGATTACATTTCATCACATTCGCGACGCACGGCTACCCTGTTGGTATCAAACCTGTCGTGTTTGTTACTCGGTACAATCGGAGTTGTCTCGGTACTTAAAATTTCAATTGGGGTTTAAGCGATGTCCGGCGAATATGAATTAATCGACCACGCCTATGACGTCGTCATCGTCGGTGCCGGTGGTGCCGGCTTACGCGCAACCCTGGGCATGGCCGCAGCCGGGCTTTCTACTGCCTGTATTACCAAGGTGTTTCCAACCCGCAGTCACACGGTGGCGGCTCAGGGAGGCATGAGTGCGTCGCTCGGCAACATGGGGCCTGATAGCTGGCAATGGCATATGTATGATACGGTTAAAGGATCGGACTGGCTCGGCGACCAGGACGCGATTGAGTACATGTGTCGCGAAGCGGTTCCCGCGGTGATCGAACTCGAACATTACGGAGTGCCGTTTTCACGCACCGAGGAAGGCAAAATCTACCAGCGCCCGTTTGGTGGAATGACGACCAATTTTGGTGAAGGGACCGCACAGCGTACCTGTGCTGCGGCGGATCGCACCGGCCACGCTATTTTGCATACGCTCTATCAACAATCTTTAAAGCATCGGGCCGAATTTTTCATCGAATATTTTGCCATCGATCTGATTATGGACGACGGTGTCTGTCGTGGCGTAGTCGCCTGGGATCTGGCAACTGGCGAGCTACACCGATTTCGTGCCCATACCGTAGTGCTGGCCACTGGCGGCTGTGGACGGGCTTATTTTTCTGCGACTTCGGCGCATACCTGCACCGGCGATGGTGGCGGTATGGTAGTGCGTGCGGGTCTGCCATTACAGGATATGGAATTTGTACAATTTCATCCGACTGGAATTTACGGCGCCGGAGTATTGATTACCGAGGGCGTGCGGGGTGAAGGTGGCTACTTGACCAATTCCGACGGCGAGCGATTCATGGAACGGTATGCGCCCAATGCCAAGGATTTAGCCTCGCGCGACGTGGTCAGTCGTTCCATGACGATCGAAATAAATGAAGGACGCGGTGTGGGGCCGAATAAAGATCACATCCACCTGCATCTCGAGCATCTGGGTCCTGAAGTCATAAGCGAACGCCTGCCCGGAATTACTGAATCTGCCGATATTTTCGCCGGTGTCGATGTCACCAGGGCGCCGATTCCGGTAATACCGACCGTGCATTACAACATGGGTGGTATCCCGACCAATTACCATGGCGAGGTTGTAACCCTGAAAGATGGCGACCCGGATTCAGTCGTGCCCGGGCTCATGTCTATCGGTGAGGCTGCCTGTGTTTCAGTGCATGGCGCCAATCGCCTGGGTTCGAATTCATTGCTCGACATCATTGTTTTCGGACGTGCCGCAGCATTGCGAGCTGCCGAAATCATCAAGCCCGGCATGACGCACAAGGCAATGGCGGATGATTGTAGCGATCATATCGTCGAGCATCTGGATCGTTTGCGTAATGCATCGGGAGGATCGCCAACTGCAGCAATCAGAAACCGGATGCAACGCGATATGCAAAAGCATGCCGCGGTGTTTCGTAGCGGCGACTCGTTACAGGAAGGTGTCGGTAAAATGAACGATATATTTACCAGTTTCGGAGATGTTGGAATATCCGATCGAGGATTGATCTGGAATACCGACCTGGTCGAAACCCTGGAACTGGAAAACCTGCTATTGCAGGCGCAAACCACGATTCAGGGCGCGTTGAATCGCACCGAGAGCCGGGGTGGTCACGCACGCGAGGATTACAGCGAGCGCGACGATGAAAACTGGATGAAACACACGCTTTCGTGGGTTGATGACAAGGGTAAGGTCAGTTTCGACTATCGCCCGGTGCACCTGTTTACCTTGAGTGACGAATGCGAAGTTATTCCGCCTAAAAAGCGTGTTTACTAGGCTTTAGGAGGTAAACCAGATGGCCGAATTTACCTTGCCTGCAAATTCTGTAGTCAAACAGGGCAAGCTTTTCAAAGCTGCTGAAGGTGTCGCCAATATCAAGCGCTTCGTGGTTTATCGCTACGATCCGGAAAGCGGGAAAAATCCGTTTATCGATACTTATGAAGTTGACATGGATAGCTGTGGGCCAATGGTGCTGGATGCATTGCTCAAAATTAAAGACGAGATAGATGCCACGCTGTCATTGCGCCGCTCCTGTCGGGAAGGAATTTGTGGTTCATGTTCGATGAATATCGATGGTACCAATACCCTTGCCTGCACCCAGTCGATTGCGGAAATCAGGGGTGACGTCAAGGTTTACCCGTTACCGCATCAACCGGTGGTCAAGGATCTGGTTTCGGATTTAACCAATTTTTACGCCCAGTATACTTCGGTGGAACCGTGGATGAAAACCGACTCGGCGACACCACCAGATCGTGAACGGCTTCAGTCCCGCGAAGATCGTGAAAAACTGGATGGGCTCTATGAATGTATTCTCTGCGCCTGCTGTTCGACCGGTTGTCCGAGTTACTGGTGGAATAGCGATCGTTATCTCGGCCCCGCGACCCTGCTCAACGCCTATCGCTGGATCGTCGACAGTCGTGATGAAGCCACCGGTGAACGCCTCGACGAACTTGAAGATCCATTTAAGCTATATCGCTGCCATACCATCATGAATTGCACCAAGGTGTGCCCGAAAGGCCTGAATCCGGCCCGGGCAATTGCTGAAACCAAGAAACTGCTGGTGCAGCGTAAAATGTAACTTCACCATGTCGGAGTTACCTCGCTTACGCTGGTTATGCCGTAGAGGCATGAAAGAGCTGGATGTCGTCATGACCAGGTATCTGGAGCAGTATTATGAGTCGGCTTCGAATGATGAAAGAGGGTACTTCAAATCATTGCTGAAATTGCCCGATCCGGATTTATACAATTTGTTGCTGGGACGCAGCGAATTAACAGACCCTGAGCTTACCCGTTTCGCGCGGGCCCTGGGTTACATTTCGAGGCGCAATTAACAGGGAATAAGTTTGCACCAACACTACCAGATTCACCCTTCAATCGCGCAGCTAACGGTTCTTGTTTCAAGCTATCTGGTTGCCGGCGGCGTAATTTATTATTGGATCGTGCCGGGTCTGGTAATGTGGGCTGCCCTGGCGTTAGTTTTCCTGTTACTGGTATCTGAATCCAGGTGTTTGATTCAGCAGGAGATTATTTATCTGCGGCTCGATCCAGGTATGAATTCAATCGGTTTCAAGCAGGGCAAGCAACCATATTTTTATCCTAAATACAAGGTTTACCAGACTCGATGGTTTGCTATTCTTAAGCTCGTTGATAAAGATAAATCCAGGGCACTGATATTGAATCCTGATTGCTTCAATTCGATCCAGACTTACCGACGCTTACGTTACATGTTACGCAAAATGGAACATCACCGTGTTGCTTGATCTGGCGCCTGTTCGCAAGGGACGTTTCGTCCATGCGCGAAGTTTTGCGGGTCTGATGGAGTTATACGAGCAGAACTATATTCGTCTGCGCAATATCGCCCCCGACCTGGGGGTTGCGGATGAAATGATTTCTTCAGTCCCGGGCCACCAGGATTTACACCTGTCGATTTCGCGGCGTTGTAAATACACCACCATGATGCGCTTGACTTACCGGTTCGTAGACGACGGGCAGCCGGTATTCGAGCCTGATCTGCATTTGAAGGTTTACCAGGACGCCAGGGTGGTCGAAGTGCAACAATTCCAGTCACGCGCACACGGTCCCCTCTATGTCGCTGATATGATTGATCAGAAATGGATTTTGAATCGGTTTTTGTATAAATGGTTCGGCTACTGTTTGCACCAGGGGCATTATTTCCATCCGATGCAGCATTTGAAGATAATTAATAAAACACTTTAGAATTAATCTATAAGTAGCTGAATAACATGAACTAAAAATTTTCAAAATTCCTTTCATAAAATATCTATCGTGCCTGACCTAAATAGATCTTGACCTAATCCCGGTCATCGATTAAATTCCTGACTAAACTAGTCAGGAATTAAGAGTTTTCGTATGCGATTGTCAACCAAGGGCCGCTACGCCGTAACCGCGATGATGGATATCGCATTACACCAAAGGGTTGGCCCGGTAACCCTGGCCGATATATCCCAGTGCCAGGGGATTTCGCTGTCTTACCTCGAACAATTGTTTGCCAAGTTGCGTAAAAGCGGCCTGGTTGAAGGTGTTAGAGGCCCAGGTGGCGGATATCGCCTGGCGAAGCCTGCCGATCAAATTTCCGTTGCCGACATTATTCAATCCGTCGATGAAAGACTGGATATGACAAAATGTGGTGGCAAAGGTAATTGCTCGCAGGGCCAGAAATGCCTGACGCACCAGCTGTGGTTCGAGCTTTCCTGCAACCTGTATCGATTTTTAAGCAGTATCAAGCTAGAACAGTATGTCAATCGGCCCGATATTAGCGAATTGGTGAAGAAACAGGATATCCAGTACGGACGATTCATTAATCGCCCACATGCGATGGCCTGAGCGGAGAACAATTGAAGTGAGCCAAATAATGCGAGCCCAAAAAAGTGAGCCCAAAAAAGTGAGTAATCTAAAATTACCTATTTATCTGGATTACAGCGCTACCACACCTATCGATCAGCGAGTGGCCGCCAAGATGGCTGAGTACCTGACGATCGAAGGCAACTTCGGTAACCCGGCGTCACGCAGCCACGAGTTTGGCTGGACCGCGGAATCAGCGGTGGATCTTGCGCGTCAACAGATTGCCGATCTGGTAAACGCTGACCCACGTGAAATCGTGTGGACCAGTGGTGCTACCGAATCTGATAATCTCGCGATCAAGGGTGCCGCCCATTTTTATCGCAAGAAAGGTAATCACATCATTACTTTAAAAACCGAGCATAAGGCAGTGCTTGACACCTGTCGCCAGCTTGAACGCGAGGGCTTTGATGTCACTTACCTGGATCCTGAAGACAATGGTTTGCTGGATCTTGATAAGTTGAAAGCGGCCACAACCGATCAAACCATCCTGATCTCGATTATGCACGTCAACAATGAAATCGGCGTGATTCAGGATATCGAGGCGATCGGCGAGTTCGCACGCGACAACAAGATCATTTTTCATGTAGACGCAGCGCAGTCTACCGGCAAGGTTGAAATCGATCTGGAGCGCGTGAAAGTCGACTTGATGTCCTTTTGTGCGCATAAAACCTATGGCCCAAAGGGTATAGGTGCTCTGTTTGTACGCCGTAAACCACGGATTCGCCTGGAAGCGCAAATGCACGGGGGCGGTCATGAGCGGGGTATGCGCTCCGGCACCCTGGCCACCCACCAGATTGTGGGCATGGGGGAAGCTTTTCGCATCGCGCAACAGGATATGGCGACCGAGAACGAGCGCTTGCGTATGCTGCGTGATCGGCTCTACAACGGCTTGAATGATATGGAGGAAGTCTATGTCAATGGGGATCTCGAGCATCGAATAGCCGGCAACCTTAATATCAGCTTTAATTTCGTTGAAGGTGAATCGTTGATCATGGCATTGCGTGATCTTGCGGTATCGTCAGGCTCGGCCTGTACTTCAGCGAGCCTGGAACCTTCCTACGTATTACGCGCGCTGGGTCGAAATGATGAGCTCGCGCATAGTTCAATCCGTTTTACCGTGGGTCGTTTTACGACCGCAGAAGAAATTGATTACACGGTAAAACTGGTGCGTGCCGCGGTAGAAAAATTACGTGATCTGTCGCCGCTTTGGGATATGTACAAAGATGGCATAGATTTAAATTCTGTTGAATGGGTAGCGCATTAGACGCTGCGATTAGAGGTGTATTATGGCATATAGTGAAAAAGTACTCGATCATTACGAAAATCCACGCAACGTTGGTGTACTCGAAGATGATAACTCAGTCGGCACCGGCATGGTGGGCGCGCCGGCTTGCGGCGACGTGATGAAACTCCAGATCAAGGTAAGCCCCGACGGCATTATCGAAGACGCCAAGTTCAAGACCTACGGCTGTGGTTCAGCAATTGCGTCGAGTTCACTGGTGACTGAATGGGTAAAGGGCAAGAGTCTCGATGAAGCTGCGGAAATCAGGAATACCCATATCGCAGAAGAGCTTGCTTTGCCACCGGTCAAGATTCACTGCTCGGTGCTGGCTGAAGATGCGATTTCGGCTGCGATCGACAATTACCGCAAAAAAAACCAGTAGCAGGGTCGAGCGGTTATAAAAGCCCGCGTTTGCGGGCTTTTTTATTCCTTATTTGAAATTTCAGTATTCACCCTGGTCGACACATGATTCTGCCAGGGGGCCTGGCAAACGATGAAATTTCTGCCCATTTTTTACAACATATCCGACAAAGACTGCCTTGTAGTGGGTGGTGGCGCAATTGCCGCACGCAAGGCTGAATTGCTGCTCAAAGCCGGGGCCAGGGTACGGGTCGTCGCGACTGAGGTGGGTGATCGAATCCGTGAAATGGAGTCGTTACACTCACTGGAGTTCGATCAACGTGAATTTGTGGCTGAAGATCTGGTGTCCGCAACCTGTGTTATTGCCGCAACCGATAACGAGAATTTGAACCGCGAGATATCGCGGCTTGCGCAGGCGCAGAAAATACCGGTTAACGTGGTCGACAATCCCCAACTTTGCAGTTTCATCATGCCATCGATCATCGATCGGGATTCAGTCCAGATTGCAATCTCTACCGGCGGTGTATCACCGGTGCTGGCGCGTATGTTACGCTCCAAACTCGAAAGTTGCATTCCCGGCGCTTACGGTCAACTTGCCAGGCTGGCCGAGGAATATCGTATTGCTGTGAAGCAGGCATTTCCCGATATCGATACCCGGCGACGTTTTTGGGAATCGGTTCTTGAAGGGCAGGTGTCTGAGTTGATTTTTTCAGGCAAAAATGACGAAGCGCGCGAACTGTTGCTACAACAGTTGAAGGAATTCGATCACAACGCTGTCTTGGGTGAGGTTTACCTGGTCGGTGCGGGTCCCGGGGATCCCGACCTGTTGACATTTAAAGCTTTGCGTCTGATGCAAAAGGCTGATGTCGTGGTTTATGATCGACTTGTCTCGGATCCAATTCTTGATATGGTGCGACGTGACGCCGAGAAAATCTATGCCGGTAAGGCTAGAGCCGACCACAGCATCCCTCAGGAGAACATCAATCAGTTACTGGTGCGCCTGGCGAAACAGGGAAAGCGGGTACTCCGCCTTAAGGGGGGTGATCCGTTTATTTTCGGGCGCGGCGGCGAAGAGATCGCGGAACTGGTCGATGAAGGCATCGAATTCCAGGTGGTACCGGGGATTACAGCGGCTTCGGGTTGCGCCAGCTATGCCGGAATTCCATTGACGCACCGGGATCATTCACAGGCCTGTATCTTTGTCACCGGCCATCGGCGTGCGGGCTCACAAGATCTCAACTGGGAAATGCTCAGCCACGCCAATCAGACCGTGGTGTTTTACATGGGGCTCGAAAATGTCGGGCGCATCTGCAATTCGATGAAATCTCACGGACGCGCCGCCGATACGCCTGCGGCACTGGTGGAGAAGGGCACCACACCGGAACAGCGTGTGTTCATTGGAAATCTCGACAGCTTGCCTGGCATCATCTCGAAAAATTCAGTTCATGCGCCGACCCTGATCGTGATCGGTGAAGTGGTTGCCTTGCATGATAAGCTGGGCTGGTACAAATCCGGCCAAGAAATAACCTAGTCAACATTCTCCGGCTTTAGCGGTCGCATGGTAACGCTGATACAAGATTTATTGGAGCAACGCCGGGTTCGAAAAAATTTAATAGTTGACGAATAAAATCGTGGTTCGCGCGTTTATATTAATGTGGCTTCAATATATTTTATCAATCCATCAATGCCGTCTGTTGCCCGGCAAACTAGCTTGCTGTGGCATATTCTGAGCCATGAACGGATTGAATAAATTCAGTTGGTCTTTCGGCCTTGGTGATCGATTCAGACGCATTAATTTCGAACGACTGATGAAAGATCATCTACCGCAGTTGTACCGTCTGGCGCGCGGGCTTGCCGATCAGCCCGCCGATGCCGAAGACCTGGTGCACGATGCCTGTGTCAAAGCGATCGCCAAATTTGATAAGGCCGATTTTCCCGATAAAGCCTCGATTAATGCGTGGTTGAATCGCATACTCGTCAATACCTACCGAGATCAGTACCGACGTACCCAACGCTCACCGATATCGTCCATAAAATACCACGCCACTTCCGATGACAAAAATGTCGTCGAATTGGTTGCCAGCACAGACCTTTCCCCATTGGAAAGCATCCACAATCGTAAATCCTCAAGTGCGATAAACAATGCTTTCTCAACGCTCCCTCCGGAAGTGCGCGTGGTTTCTGTGCTTTTTCTGCTCAATGGGTTTTCTTACCAGGAAATCGCGGACATAACCGATTCTCCTGCTGGTACTGTCATGTCTCGCCTGTCACGAGGCCGGCAACAGCTAAGGGCACAGTTGTCAGACTATGACCCTCGACCCGGTCACGCTGCATTGATCGATGCAAAGGGAAGTGGATGAACAATGAATCCCTGTGACTCGTATCATAACGATCTCGATGCCTATCGTGACGATTTCCTCGACTCACGGCGTAAGCATGAAGTTGCCATTCACCTGCAACAATGTGCAAACTGCCAGCTGGCACTGCAACAGGCAGATTCAATAGAACGACAACTCAAGGGTGAAGCATCGAAGTGGATGCCACCGGACGAGCTCTGGTGGCGCATCAAGCACTCGGCGATATTCGATACTTCGATCAGGCCACG
Source organism: uncultured Gammaproteobacteria bacterium (assembly GCA_964488685.1). Lineage (GTDB taxonomy): Bacteria > Pseudomonadota > Gammaproteobacteria. Next base: position 14,998 of record CAZAVY010000033.1, on the reverse strand, counting down.
AGGATATCGAAAATTGTCGTGGATGGCGGCGGCAATGTTACTGATAGCGATCAGTGTTATCGGATTTGAACGCTTAAGCGTGAATGAGGAATTTCTGCCGGAAAATGTCGCATCGGCTCTGGTAAACGAATTCCATACTTTCGTCGTCAGTCAGCGAGAGCTGGACTTTCCCGGTAGCGAGCCCGAAGCAATACGAGAATGGTTCAGCAGTCGGGTCGATTTCCGGGTGCCCGAACCTGTCCGGGTACGTGAACTTGAATTGTCGGGTGGTCGCCTGTGTAATATGTTTGATCAACGCATTGTGTCTTTCATGTACCGCATCGATGGTGCCTGGGTATCCTTGTATATCATGAAACCTTCACCGAAAGTATCGAACCATGCCGACACCCGGGAGTTACTGATCCAGGGCTATGGGTTTATCGACTGGGAGAGTGAAGGGCTGCGTTATTCTCTGATTGGAGAAATTCCGGTGAAGCACCTGCGGCGTCTTGCTGAAAGCCTGCAATCGGAAAATTTGCCTGTGGCCAACCTGGATGTTCGCGCGTTGGAATTGAATAAAAGCAGAGACGCGAAAAAACCAGTACCCAATCATGCTTAGTCGACGCACCTTGATTAAATCAGGCTCGGTCTGGGCGCTATTGCATTACAAAAAACCATCCCGGCAAATGCAGCGAGTCCGGGTTACGGTATCGTGGGTCGAATCGCCCCGGAGTTGAAAGTAGATTTCTGGATTGATAAAAACGGAGACTCGACCCACTTCGAACTGGCGCAACATGAAGGTAAATGGATTTTTCTAAAATGTTTCCAGAGTTGGTGCCCGGGATGTCACTCGCACGGCTTTCCCGCACTCAAGAAAATATCAGATGCGCTGGCTGGCAATCCTAAATTGGCGTTTGCCGGGATACAGACTGTATTTGAGGGGCACTATACCAATACCGTCGACAAGGTCCGCGAGATCCAGCTGCAATATGATCTTCAGATTCCGATGGGGCATGATCCCGGCCCGAAAAATGGGCGATCGTATACCATGGCCGACTACCGTACCGGTGGAACTCCGTGGATGATCCTGATAGATCCCGATCGACAAGTGGTGTATAACGATTTTGGCATCAATGTGGAAAAAGTGATCGCATTCCTGGTGTCAGAAACCGCCTGAAGGCGTATTATCCTGGTAATAGTCGGTACCAAAAAACGCCGTTAAAACGGTTGTTAATCCAGGTCACCGATCAAGGATTCCCTGGTATCTCCTGATACCGTCAGCTGGTAACTGTATACCGAGTGTTGAACGCCAACTCGCCATTCCGTACCCGCCTTCAAGGCCTGGGCCATCTCCTCACTCACTTCAAAGCGCAGGAAATGTACGGCCGAGGTTTTAACCTCGTTGGAACGATCCAGGTCTTCATCTGCAATCGCCCAGATTTTGTCGTGGTCGCCGATCTGCATCCAGACCAGGTCTTCGATATTAACCATTTTCTCAAGCTGTGCAGCGCGTACAACCGGATCAGGGTATTCGATCATGAAACTTGCCTTGAAATTACGGCCGCCTGGAATCAGTGGATTATAGGCTTCAAGTTCCTGGTTGATGCCGCCGGCTTCGAAAACTTTTTCGATGCGTAACATTTCCTGGATCTGGTAGAGCAGGGTGAGGCGATCTTCAAAATAAAGTGTCGCATTCGGCCCCAACGCGAGCTGGCGATTTTTCTTGTGTGCGAGAACCCGTTTGCGAAACTCGTCGCGTTTTTCGGCATACTGCTCCAGACTCATTAAGTCATCACGGGTTATCTGTCGGGTCATGTTCAAATCCATCATTTAAATGCCATAGGCTTGCCGCAGCAAACCGTGTTTTTAACAATCATCACCGGAATTTGAATGTGTTCGAACACTGCCAGCAGATCTTCGCCGATCGCTGGTTCGTTGTGCTCGCCATAACGGGTTGCAAATATAGCGACCATGCCACGGGCCTTATCGGTGTCCCTGACTTTGAAATCATCTGGTTGGTGTTGGTGACAGCGTTTACTCAGTGTTTTACTGTAATACTCGGGCAGGCGCGCCTCGGCATGAATGCCGAATGAAGATTCCAGCAGCGCCGCGTTCGCTATTAAGCGTCGAGGTTGTCGAGTGCTTTCTGGAAACGATTAGCGTGCGAACGCTCGGCCTTTGCCAGGGTTTCAAACCAGTCGGCTATTTCGTCGAAACTTTCATCGCGTGCGGTCTTTGCCATGCCTGGATACATATCGGTATACTCGTGAGTTTCACCCGCGATAGACGCCTTCAGGTTGTTTTCGGTGCTTCCGATCGGTAGGCCGGTTTCCGGATCACCTGTTTCTTCGAGGAACTCAAGATGCCCATGTGCGTGGCCTGTTTCACCTTCGGCGGTTGAACGAAATACAGCGGATACATCGTTAAAGCCTTCAACGTCGGCTTTTGCGGCGAAGTACAGATATCGACGATTGGCCTGTGATTCTCTGGTAAAAGCGTGTTTCAGGTTTTGTTCGGTGTGCGATCCTTTCAGGGACATGATGCCTCCGGTTGTAATAATCGTTTAACGGATTGAAGGACGAATAGTAACAATCTTTATATAAATGTAATTAATTTTAATTAATTATTTAGTTGAGTATTTCTATCAATTAGAAAAAATAAAAGCCACTATAGAAAGTGGCTTTGTCAAACAGAATTAGTCAGTTACCAGGATGCTTTTTGTGATGTTGAAGGTGATGTATGGCTGGATTTTGCAGGTATACGTCACGGTTGTATTCTGACTCGAAATAAATTACCAGGCTGTTATCCTCATCGTTTTCTATCACGAAAGGCATGTCAACCAACTGCGCCAGTGACTTACCGGTAATCGGGTCGGTAGTTTCAATGCGATACATCATCAAACCCCCTTTCTGATAAATTGCAAGGTAATATATAGCCGTAATTTCCGGCTTTGAAAAGCATAAACTGCCGATAAACATGGATTAAATTAGTTTTCTTCACAAAATCAAAGCATTATTCTGCCTGGTTGATAGTACGGGTAAGATGACTCCAATAAGGTACTGATTTAAGGACAGTTATGAGTAAATATAACGTATATGCCATCGGTAATGCTCTGGTCGATATCGAGTATCACACCGAGGTAGGCGAACTGGTTGAACTGGGAATCGAAAAAGGGGTTATGACACTGATCGATGAACAACGCCAGCACACCCTGATGACGCGATTAGGTGATTCGCATGAAAGCATGACCTGTGGAGGTTCCGCCGCCAATACCATAATTGCGCTCTCCCAAATGGGTGCCAGAACACATTTTGACTGTCGTGTCTCGAGGGATATGACTGGACAGTTTTTTGCCCGGGATTTGCATGACGCAGGCGTGCATTCCGGCCTGAAATCCAAACCGCTGCCAATGGGGGTTACCGGTAAATGCCTGGTATTTGTCACCCCCGACGCCGATCGCAGCATGAATACCTTTCTCGGAGTCAGCGCCGAGCTTGACAGCAGCGATGTCGATATTGACGCGATCAAGGCCTCTGAAACCATTTATATCGAAGGTTATCTTGCAAGCTCCGGCAAGGCTCGTGACGCGGCTATCGAAGCCAAGCGCATTGCTGAAGCCGGTGATATCAAAACATCGATGACGCTTTCGGATCCAAACATGGTTAAATTTTTTCGCGAATCGATAGAATCGATGATCGGTGATCGCATCGATCTGTTGTTCGCCAATGAAGATGAGGCTAAGGAGTTGGCCAGTAGCAACAACTTTGACCAGGCGGTGCAGTATTTTAAGAAAATATCACGTAGTTTTGCGATTACCCGCGGCAAGAAGGGCGCATTGCTATTCGATGGAGTCGCAACTATCGAGGTAAAACCCAACCCGGTTCAAGCCATCGATACCCTGGGTGCCGGGGATATGTTTGCCGGTGCCTTCCTGTTCGGATTGACCCGGGGGATGAGTTTTCAACAATCTGGTGACCTTGCGTCACTGGCTTCAGCCAGGATTGTCACCCAGTACGGACCGCGCTTGCGGAACGAGCAGACGCGTTCACTGCTGGAAGCATTTATCGCTGGTAATTGAGCTCCCAATAGATAAGAATATCGCCTTTTTTCAAGAACATAGCTGCGGCGGAAACACACCGAAATGACCATTCACCAAACCAAAGACCTGCGCATCATCGGCACCAAGGAAATTCGGAGCCCGGAAGAATTGATGCGGGAGTTGCCGATCTCCAAAAATGCCGCTATTACGGTTACCGAAACCCGCCAGCAGATTTATGATGTACTCGATGGCAAGGACGATCGGCTGGTCGTGATTATTGGTCCCTGTTCGATCCACGATACCGAGGCCGCGCATGAGTACGCCGATCGTCTGCGAAAGATGATGGCGGAGCTCAAACCTGAATTGATCATCGTCATGCGGGTTTATTTCGAAAAACCACGTACCACGGTCGGTTGGAAAGGATTGATAAACGATCCCGATCTCGATGGCAGTTTTCACATCAACAAAGGTGTGCACAAGGCCCGCGAACTGTTGTTAAGCCTGGCCGAGAAAGGCATTCCAGCAGGCCACGAATACCTGGATCTGATCAGTCCGCAGTATATTTCTGACCTCGTATGCTGGGGCGCTATCGGTGCACGTACCACCGAAAGCCAGGGGCACCGTGAGCTGGCCTCGGGACTTTCCTGTCCGGTGGGATTCAAAAACGGTACCGACGGCGGTGTACAGGTTGCCATCGATGCGATGCGCGCAGCTCAGGGTTCACATCATTTCATTTCGATTACCCTCCAGGGGCATTCGGCTATTTTCACTACTGCCGGAAACGAATATACCCATGTAATTTTGCGCGGCGGCAGCAGCCGCCCCAACTATGACCGGGTTAGTGTTGCCACGGTAACCGAGAAGCTCGAAAAAACCGGTTTGAACCCACGGCTGATGATCGACACCAGTCATGCCAACAGCCAGAAACAGTTCAGCAAACAACTCGAGGTTTGCCGTGATATCGTGCATCAGATTAAAACCGGCCAGGATAATGTTTTTGGCCTGATGATCGAGTCACATCTCATCGAAGGTCGCCAGGATTACCAGCCGGGAGGCGAATTAATATATGGGCAAAGCATTACCGATGCCTGTATAGGTTGGGAAGACTCCGAGGTTTTATTGCGCGAACTGGCTGAAGCGGTCAAAGCGAAACGGAATCTGGTTTAATTGGAGGCTCGATCAACGCTGCAATGCCGGCTAAAGCCATACCCAAAAAATCCACGCCAGCTCGTAAGCTACGAAAGGGTAATTTTTTCACGATCACAATTATCGCCCTGGTCGGTGGTTTTGCGATCTACCTCGGTTATCTGAATCACCTCATCAATGGTCGTTTCGAAGGCGATACCTGGGCCTTGCCTTCCCGGGTTTTCGCACGTTCGTTGGAGATTTACCCCGGGCTTGCATTGGCACGCAACCAATTGATTTACGAGCTGGAGTTGTCGAGTTATCTCGAGGTTGAAGTCGAACCGTTGCCGGGTCAGTACCGATTACTGGGTGAGTCGCTTGAACTCAATGCCCATCCGTTTGACTTCGGTGACCAGCGCGAGGACTCCCGATTACTGCAGATTTTTTTCGCACCCGGACGGGTAACTGCAATGACCGATTCCAGCAGTGGGCACGAGGTACAATTGTTTCGGCTGCCACCGGTAATCCTGGGTAGCTACTACCCGGATAGTGGTGAGGACCGTTTACTGCTGACGGAGGACGGCGTCCCGGAACGCCTGATCGATGCCCTGATCGCGGTCGAGGATCGCGGTTTCTTCGAGCATTCCGGACTTAGCCCGTTGGCAATCTTGAGGGCCTTACTGGCAAACCTGCAAGCCGGCAAGACGGTGCAGGGAGGCAGCACCTTGACCCAGCAGCTTGCGAAGAACCTGTTTCTGACACCGGAAAAGTCTTTGCTGCGTAAGACCAACGAGGCCTTTATGGCTTTGATACTCGAATTTCGTTTCAGTAAACAGGCGCTTATTACCGCCTATATCAATGAAGTTTTCCTGTTGCAGCAAGATCGTATCGCAATTCACGGGTTTGCTCGCGCCAGCCGGATGATGTTCCGGCGTAGCCTCGATAATCTCGAAGCACAACACCTTGCACTGCTGGTTGGAATGGTCAAGGGTCCTTCCCGTTACAATCCATTCAAATCGCCGGATCACGCGCTTTCGCGTCGTAATCTGGTGCTCAAAGTGATGTTCGAACACAACCAGTTGGATAACAGGGAATATGAAAATGCGATTGCAGCGCCGCTTGGAATCGTCAGGCGCCTGCCCGGTGTGAATCCCTTTCCGGCCTATCTTGACCTGGTTAAACGCCAGCTACGGACAAGCTACTCCGCTGCGGAACTATCACGACGCGGCCTGCGTATTTTTACCGCCTTCGACCCGTTGTTGCAACGCAACCTGGAACTGGGTCTGGCGCGTAGCCTGCGCCGATTTAATCAACCCGAACTTCAGGCGGCGGTTGTAATTGCGGATTATCTCAATGGTGATATCCGGGCGCTGGTCGGTGATCGGGTAACCGATTATCCGGGATTCAATCGCGCCTTGATGGCGCAGCGTCCGATCGGATCGTTGATCAAGCCGTTATTACTGTATAGTCTGTTCGAGCAAAGGTTAACGCTTGCGAGCAAGGTTAAAGACCGGATTATTCGGATTCAACAATCGGACGGGAAGATCTGGGAGCCCCGTAATTTCGATCGCAAGCTGCACGGAGATATGAGTCTATACCAGGCATTTATACGCTCCTATAACCTGCCTTTTGTACGTCTCGGCATCGAAGGCGGGCTCGAGGCCCTGGTGCGTAATCTTGCTTTGATCAAGCTTTTAAAACATGACGTCATCTACCCGTCGATGCTGCTCGGCACTACTTCGATGTCAGCCTACGAAGTTTCTCAAATGTTTCAGGTGATCGCCAACAATGGTTATTTCACACCATTGACAACCATTCGCAGTGTTGCTGATCAAGATAATAATGTCCTCGGCAGGGTACCACTGGAGTCACATAAACTATTTGACCAGGCCGGCATGATCCAGGTGCAACGCGCGATGATAGGTGTCAGCGAAAATGGCACCGCAAGGTATCTCGCGCAACGCTTCGCCGGGCACACGATCGCCGCCAAGACCGGCACCACCAACGAGGCGCGTGATTCCTGGTTTGCCGGATTTTCACGGCGCCTGTTGACGGTCGTATGGCTCGGTCGTGATGACAATAGCCCCATCAATCTCACCGGTTCATCGGGGGCATTGAGAGTGTGGTCGGACATAATGGAACTGCAGGGATTCGAATCGTTCAAGCTAAGTCGGGACGATAGCCTCGGCTGGCTTCATATTAATCCGCAGGACGGTGGAATTGCCCAACAATCCTGTGCGGATCGTGTATTGTTGCCCTTTCCAAAAAAACGCATGCCAACCGTAGGCTCCCGATGTCAGTAGTATTTTTTCCACGCATGGTTTGTCGTTTGCTAACGCTCGCCCTGATGTTGCTTGGCATAGCCTGCAGCGTCTCGGAGATTCCCGGCAATCAGTATCAGGCTGCAATTGAAGTCAGCCAGCTCGAAGCCAGGCCGGTTACCGAATTACAGAACCAGGCCCTCGCCGCCATCAATGAAGACCGCTACCAGCTGGCCGTCAACTACCTGCAGCGGGCTATCAGGATACAACCTAGAAATGCCTGGAGTTGGCACTATCTCGCGATAAGCTATTCGCGTGACAACCAGCTCGAGCGTTGCCGGGCCATGATCGCGCGCTCCCGCAGTTACGGTGCTTATGATGATGCGCTTACAAGTGCCAATGACAGGCTCATGCAGCAGTGTCGGCAAGGCTAGCCCGACAGACTCCTGGCACTAAATCCAAGCGATACAACAGGTAATGGGGCAACTTTCAACTGAATTAAATGTCGGATCGGTGCTTGGCAGCGACGGCGTCATTGGCGAGTATATTACCGATTTCCAGCCCCGAGCCAGCCAGCTGGGTATGGCCGAGTTGATCGATGAAGCCATCGCCCTTGGCGAGTCGGGTGTCATCGAAGCCAGTACCGGCATCGGCAAATCCTTCGCCTACCTGGTACCCGCGTTTCTGAGTGATGCCAGAGTGGTGATTTCGACAGGTACCCGTAATCTCCAGGATCAGTTGTTCCAAAAAGATATCCCGCTAATTCGCAAAGCTATTGTCAGTGCCAAAAAAGTTGCGCTTTTGAAAGGGCGCAGCAACTACTGCTGCCCGCAACGCCTGAATAAGTACCGTGCCCAGGATCGTTTCAAAAGTCGTGAAATGGGCGCAATTTTCAAAGCTATCGCGGACTGGTCGGAAACCAGTGAAAGCGGTGATATAGTTGAGTTTGCGGATATCCCCGAAAACGACAGCCTGTGGTACTACGCGACTTCAAATGCCGATAATTGCCTCGGTGGCGAGTGCCCGGAGATCGATCGCTGCTTCGTGCTTAAGGCGCGCAAACGCGCCATGGCGGCGGATCTGCTGGTGATCAACCATCACCTGTATTTTTCCGATCTGGCGATCAAACAAGATGGATTTGGTGAATTGCTACCGGATGTGGATGTATTGATATTTGACGAGGCACATCAACTGCCTGATATCGCCGGTAGTTTCTATGGCCGGCAGATCACGCTGCGCCGGATCGATACCCTGTGTCGCGATATTATTGAAGCCGAAGTAACCGAAGCCGCCGAGTCGAAGGCGCTAACAAATCAAAGCGATCAGTTGAACAAGGCCGGCGCAGATTTTCTCCTTGCCTTGCGCCCATTTTCGCAAAAAGCAGCATGGGAACGGATTCAGAATGCGCCCGTGATTCAACAGTCGGTAACCTTGTTGCGACAAACCATCGAAGCGCTCGAAACCGGGCTCGAACCCATGGTTAGTCGGGGTAAGGAACTCGCTATGTGTCAGCGTCGGGTGCTGGCGCTCAAGCAAGACCTGGCCAGTTTTTTAGAGGCTGATGACAACCATGTCAGTTGGTATGAATTGAACCCGCGTAGTTTTCGGCTCGTTCGGTCACCTTTGGAAGTGGCAGAGACATTTCGAAAACAACTCGAAGGCGCCAGCTTCAAATCCGTATTTTTCACTTCGGCAACGCTGAGTTCGCAACAATCGTTCCGCTATTACTGTGATCGTCTCGGCCTTGATGGCATCGACTGCGCCGGTTTTGACAGCCCCTTTGACTATTCAAAACAGGCGATGCTTTACCTGCCGAAACATTTGCCGGATCCTTCCGATGACCGTTACGCGATCATGTTTGGTGAGCTATGTCGCGAACTGATCGAGGCTACCGAGGGACACTGTTTCATCCTCTTTACCAGCTATCGTATGCTGACCTGGACAGCGGAATATCTGGGCTCGAAACTCGAATACCCATTGCTGATACAGGGTGAAATGCAGCGCAACGAATTACTGCAACAGTTTATTAAAAAAGAAAATCCGGTTTTGCTCGGAACCAGCAGTTTCTGGGAAGGCGTCGATGTCAAAGGCGATCAGCTGCGATGTGTGATCATCGACAAGTTGCCGTTTAAATCACCACAGGACCCGGTCTATCGAAAACGCATACAGAAGGTCAATCAAAGCGGTGGTAACGCTTTTTTCGAGATACAGATTCCGGAAGCCACGATCAGCCTGCGCCAAGGGGTAGGGCGCCTGATCCGTGATGTCGCCGATCGAGGCATCGTGGCACTGTGCGATAACCGCCTCAACACCAGATCTTACGGCAAGGGCATGCTGGAAAGTTTGCCGCCGATGCGGCGCAGTTCGGATCTCGACGAAGTCAAGGCATTCGCAAGGTTACTCGGTAACGACTAGATAACATGGTAAACCGTGATACTTTTGTGATTTTTTAGGGTAATAATAAGTTTTCTGTCAATCACAAGAAATTTATTGAGGATATACAAACCATGATTACCGTAAAGAAAACTACCGGCGTTGCCCTTGCAATGGCCGCTGCCACGATGTTTGCAATTGCACCGATGACTGCACAGGCAGCCAGCCATACCGGCCAGTGCATGGGCGCCAATTCCTGTAAGGGTCACAGCGCATGCAAGACTGCCACCAGTAGCTGTAAAGGGTTGAATTCATGTAAGGGCAAAGGGTTCCTGGAAATGAGCAAGGCCGAGTGCGATACTGCCGGGGGTAGCTTCGAAGCCTAAACAGCCAGTTACATTCAAACTTTAGAAACCGGGTGTTGCCGAACGGGCAACCCCGGGTTTTTTATGTCAGGCCAAGCAGAAATCAAGGGTCAAACTCCTCGATTTGCAAATCATGGGGTCAGACTCCTCGATTTGTGATTCAATTCAGTTTCAAGGAGTCTGACCCCATGATCTTGCATGATCTTGACCCCATGATCTAGAGGCTGAGCCTGCGCGTGTTCTGGTCTTGATCACTGGCTTCCCAGATATCGATAAATTCTTCGTAGTAGGATCGGCATTCAAGCTTGTTGTCGATTTCATAATAACCTTCGAAGCGTTTCAGATTGCGAATCCGCATATAGGCGCTGTCATCTGCAATCAACCAGCTTTCCCTGAAATTCTGGTGTGCCGGGGTTACGGTGATACGAATTTGTGCAAAACTGGGGAGTTTCTGCACCAGGTTGATCAGGAAATGTCCCTTGTTGGCGGCGACGCGGGTGTCGTGAGCGATTATACGGATATCGGCATTTCTATTGCGAGTGGCTATCTGCACCAGGTGTTGATGAATTTCGGCGTTGTTGTAAAGTTCTGTTTCGAGTCGTTGCGTGATTATGCAGACACGGCCGACCGAGCCAAGGATGAGGGTCTTGACGGCCTCCTGACAATCCTCTTTATTACTTAATAATATACTTGAAATTACTTCCATAAGTATATGAATTACAAACTAAACTAGTCATTAATTTCTGCTATTGCACGATTCGATGCCAATTCGATCAGTAATTCCTCCAACGAGTCTATAGCGATACATTCCTTGATAAGGGAAACCGGCCACTCACGTTGTTCACACAGAGTCTGTATCAGTTCGAGTACCTCCAGAGACTGCGGTATTTTATGAACCCGCCCATTGTAATAGAGATCGATGCTTGTTTCCGACTTGTGATAAAACATGCGTGTCTCGGGATGACGTATCCAGGCACAGGATAGCAGATCGGAAACATATATCGGTTGAATATCATCCTGTGGCGCAGCGACTGCGCTATCGGAGAGCATTTTACCGACCGCGTCCTGCCATAGAACGGGTGATTGCCACAGCAACTCGGTTGCGAGTGTGCGAAATCGCTCGATTTCCGTGTCGGTAATTTCAGCGTGATGACGATCGAGTTCAAGCTCCGGGTCCTGATAGCGTTTTACCTGAGTGCCGAGTCGTTCGGTTTCGAGGGCAAAGGATTCGAGAATACTGGCCGAGGTGGGTGCCCGGAAACCAATCGAATAAGTCATGCATCGATCGAGCGCGATGCCATGATGCGCAAATCCGGGGGGCAGGTATAAAATATCGCCGGGCTTCAGTACCATGTCCTGATCGGGAATGAATTCATTCAGGATTGCGAGTTCGAGATCGGGGATAAATACAGGCTTTTCCAATCGAGTCTCGCAGAATTGCCAACGGCGCGAACCCAGTGCCTGCAACAGAAAAACATCATACTCATCGACATGAGGTCCGACCGAACCTCCGGCAGGCGCGTAACTGATCATTAAATCATCGATACGCCAATCCGGAATAAATCGAAACTGGTGCAGTAGATCGGCCAACTCCGGCAGCCATTTTTCGCATTCTGAAACCAGCAAGGTATAGTGAGTTTCAGGCAAATTCAGAAAATCCTGTTCTTCAAATGGGCCATAGCGCAACTGCCAGGGACTGCTATCATCGGATTCTATTACCAGCCGGCAATGTACGTCTTCCTCACAGGCGAGTCCGGCCAGTTCTTCGGGGCTTACCGGTGATTCGAATTGAGATTCGAAATTGGTGAAAGCTTCACGCAAAACACAGGGCCGCTTTTGCCAGTAACGGCTGATAAATTCGTCGGCGTCAAAACCCTGCAACTTCCACATGATAAATTAAACAGTTTTTGCCTGTTCCGTCGCGTTGCCGATATAACCAGCCGGGGTCAACTCGATCAGTTCCCGTTTGGCGGAATCTGGAATATCGAGCGCTTCGACAAACGAGCGAATCATTTCTGAATCGATTTTTTGACCGCGCGTCAGGATTTTTAGTTTTTCATACGGGTTCTCGATACCGTAACGACGCATTACGGTCTGGATGGGCTCGGCCAGGACTCCCCAGTTCTGGTTCAGATCGGCGGCAATCGCCCGGGTATTGACTTCGAGTTTGCCGATACCACTCTTAAGTGATTCCAATGCGATTAAAACGTGGCCGATGCCGGTGCCGAGATTTCGCAGTACGGTGGAATCGGTCAAATCACGTTGCCAACGGGAAATCGGCAGCTTTTGTGCCAGGTGCGTAAAAATTGCATTGGCGATGCCGAGATTGCCTTCGGCATTTTCAAAATCAATCGGGTTTACCTTGTGGGGCATGGTTGACGATCCCACTTCACCATCAACGGTATGCTGGGTGAAATAACCGATAGCGATGTAACTCCAGATGTCACGACTGAAATCTAGCAGTATGGTATTCAAACGGACCTGTGCGTCGAACAACTCGGCTATATAATCATGTGGCTCGATCTGTGTTGTATACGGATTCCAGGTTAGCCCCATCGATTCCACAAATTGCCTGGCAATGGTGGGCCAATCAATATCGGGGTAGGCACTAAAATGCGCGTTATAGTTTCCCACCGCCCCATTTGCCTTGGCAAGTATTTCAACCGCTTCGATTTGCTTCAACTGGCGACGTATACGGTAGGCCACATTGGCAAACTCTTTGCCCAGGGTTGTCGGCGACGCGGGTTGTCCGTGGGTCCGGCTCATCATCGGGGTACCGGCATACTGGTGGGCCAGCGCACTAACCATGTCGAGCACCTCGCTAGCCACAGGTAACAATACCCGGTCACGGCCGGCTTTTAACATCAGGCCATACGACAGGTTATTGATATCTTCCGAGGTGCAGGCGAAATGGATGAATTCGGAAACCGCTTCCAGTTCGGTGTTTTCTGCGACTTGTTGTTTCAGGTAGTACTCCACCGCTTTAACATCATGATTGGTCGCCTTTTCAATTTCCTTGATGCACTCGGCCTGGGCTGGATCGAAGTTTTGCAGAATCGATTCCAGCAGATTGTTAGCGGACGCGGAGAGTTTCGGTACTTCGACGATGTCAGGTGTTGTCGAAAGGGTTTGCAGCCAACGTATTTCGACCAGTAGGCGATGGTGCATCAATCCGTATTCGCTAAAAATAGCGCGCAGACTTTCAGTTTTTGTTGCGTAGCGGCCGTCAATTGGAGAAATTGCGGTGAGGGAGTTGAGTTGCATAAATCGGGCGCAGGATAAAGAGGTTATTTTACACCAATTTTTAATGCTGATGTGATGGATGCCTCGCTAAGCCGGTGTCTGCCGATAGCTCGAACCGCGGGCCCGGAACGATTTTAAAAATTTTCCGGATTCCGGATCAGCGATAACCTTGTCTGAAATGGCGGAGGCCTAGTTGCTTTTTTTAACTTTCAAATTAGGAAGTGTTGTAGGCTTCGTGTTTGAAGATCAGCTGTTTAGCCTTTTCGTAGGAGGTTTTCGGGATGATGGTTTCGTTTTTGAGACGTCGCAATTCCTGTAGTTCCCGTGCCAGAACCTTGTTCTGATTGAGGCCCCTGGCGGTTTTACTTTTTTTGATCTGCATAATGAATTTGTTGATAAATTTGCGAAAGCTCTCTTTATTCGGGCTCTTGTTAATCAATTCCACCAGTTTGATTTTTCCATACTGGCTACGGAAAAAAACCCTGTCTCGGGAGTGATAGAAAAACGATAGCAGGCAAATGACTGCGACCACGGTAATTGCGGTAATTAGCCCGAGGGTGTTTACCGAAGAGGTTTCCAACCAGCCGGCAAAATACAAGGTTACGTTCAGGCCGAAAAGAGCCAGGCAACCATACAACCATTTCCATGCTACGACCCGGATTCTGAAGGGCCTTGGATCGAGGTAAGCAATGTCTATGCGGAATTTGTACTTGCGTTGATGCTTGTTTTTGACCGATTGATAACAATGGGTATCGTTAAATATGGTCAACTGGCGATAAATGCCGTGCAATTTATTGGCCTGTTCGAACTCGAAGTTAATGTGCTCAACCGGAATCTGCTCGTTATCCGAGAAATTGGTGGTGTTATCGTCACCCAGGGATTCCAGATCGATTTCTGCAGATTCAATGTTTATTTGGGCCATTAATAATAATTTTCTAGCTACAAAACAGATAAAAATAGCACGTATAGCGTCTAAAACCCATGCCCGCTTTAATTTTTGCTGGAAAAAATTTAATAAAATAGATCAGTCGCTTCAAAATCGGAAATCAGCTATTTCCAGAGCTTATCTCGATGATTGGAATGATGTTGCCAACCAGGTCTCAATCTGGTTATTGCAGTTATGGATTTTTCGTTGAAGCTTGATTTTGCGTTTGATTTTAACTGTGCTGTGCGGATTGACATCGGGCAGACGAAAAACTCGGATACGGCGTTCATTGCCTGCCGGTTTTTGAGGTACCCGGCACTGTTGGGTAAACTTTACTCGAGTCGGCTTGTCGTGGCTGCGAATACCGGCATCGAATCTCTGGATGAATGTAACGGTAAAATTGCTGCAATCAATGATCCCGATTCAAATAGCGGCATGAATGTTTTGCGGTACGCGATCGCAACGCTCCAGCCATCGGCTCCTTATCTTTTCCAGGGTGATCAAAACCGGTGGACACCGGTTCAGCCTCGAGGCGGTAGTCAACGGCACAGCCGATGTTGCCGCCATCGATTGCGTCAGTTATCAATTGATACAAGAGCACCGACCGGATTTGACCGAACGGGTTCGTACCATAGGCTATAGTGTAAAGACTTGTGGCCTGCCATTCGTGATTCGCAAGTCTGCGATG
>CAZAVY010000032.1:0-31677 GCA_964488685.1 uncultured Gammaproteobacteria bacterium | reverse complement strand
ACTCTATTCGAAGTGGCCGGGGCATAATGTGCAATAGTAGTGATCAAATAAGTAAGCGTCAATATGATATTTGACCCCTTATAGCTTTGACCCCTTATAGCTTCGGCAGGAAGCTGTATTGGCTATTGACACGGGCCGGCTAATGGGTGAGCGCTTATAGCGCATGGGCATTGCTCAGATATCGATTCGCAGGCTTGTGCTTCAGAATGACTGGCGTGGACAGAGATGAAAAACCTGTGCTAACCGGGATTCCAGGTTTTTGAGGAAGCTCTAATTAAACATGCTAATTTTGAAGCCAAAACCATGGATTTTGCTCATCGATTGGAAATGACCCGCTATTCATATATTGTTCCGGTATTGTAAACCGGAAACACCCAGGCGACCCATATGAAAGCAATTACGCTGCGCGATTTTGGCGGCCCCGAGATGATGGAGTTGAGCGACATTCCAACCCCCTCCCCTGCCGGCGATCAAATTCTGATCCGGGTACACGCGGCTTCGGTTAATCGTCCTGACATTATCCAACGACAGGGGAATTACCCACCACCTCCCGGCGATTCCGAGGTACTGGGCCTTGAAGTTGCCGGCACCGTAGATTCCGTCGGCGCCGATATCACCCGCTACAAACCCGGTGATCGCGTGTTTGCACTGATCGGCGGCGGGGGTTACGCCGAGTACGCGTTGGCGCTCGAAGGTCATACCCTGCCAATACCCGAATCGGTAAGCTTCGAACACGCGGCCTGTATCTGTGAAACCTATATCACCGCCTATTTAAACCTGTTTATGCTGGCACAACTGGAGGCTAAGAAATCGGTATTGATTCATGGTGGTGGCGGCGGTGTAGCGACTTCGGCGATTCAGTTGTGCCAGGCACTGAGTCCTGAAACCGAAATTATCGTCACCGCCTCAAGCGCCAAACTTACCCGAGTCAGCGAACAGGGCGCCGATCATGTCATTGATTACCGTGTACAGGATTTCGCCGATGAGGTCAGGCGAATCACCGAAAAACGCGGTGTCGACGTCATACTCGACCACATCGGCGCCAAATACCTGGAAGCCAACATGAAATCCCTTGCACTTTCCGGCAGCTTGATGTTGATCGGTGTTATGGGTGGCATCAAGGCCGAACTTAACCTGGCCTCCATGATGGTAAAACGCCAACGCATCATAGGTTCGGTTTTGCGCTCCCGGCCGGTCGCGGAAAAAACCGCCATCATCAGCCAGTTTGAATCTATCGTGATGCCGCTATTTGCGTCAGGCACAATCACAGCGTTGGTAGACGCCAGGTTTCCATTTCAGCAAGCCGCGGAAGCACACAAACTGATGGAGCGGGGCGGACACTTCGGCAAGATTGTTCTGACCATTTCCCAGTCTTAAGGTCATCCACGATTGTGCAAGAACGACTCCTGATCCAGTCATTCCCGCGCAAGCGGAAATCTCACAACATGCCACAATCACAAGATTCCCGCTTGCGCGGGAATGACAACATTAGGGGGTGCGGGGATGACGGGAGTGGTCGCGGGCGGACTGGTCTTGATAGCTAGGCTGCTTCGAGTTTTATCGCGCAGAATTTGAACTCGGGAATCTTGCCGAAAGGGTCGAGCGCCTCGTTGGTCAGCAGGTTTGCCGCCGCTTCCTGGTAGCAGAACGGAATGAACACTTCACCCTGCTTGAGCGCAGCATCGGGTCGCGCATAGGCACGAATCTCACCTCGGCGCGAGCGCGCAATAATTGCCGCGCCGGCTTCGACACCAAGACGCTCCAAGTCCTCTGCGTTGACATAAACAACCGGCACCGGTTCAATCGCATCGAGCACCGCGGTGCGGCGGGTCATCGAACCGGTATGCCAGTGTTCCAGCTGTCGTCCGGTAATCAAAATCAGCGGGAATTCCGCGTCAGGCAGTTCATCCGGCGGAATCGATTGCGCCGCCACCAGCCTGGCCCGGCCATTCTCGGTTGGAAAATCCTCGATAAAAACCACCCCTTGCCCCGGATCAGCTTCATTCGCACAGGGATAGGTCACCGATGAAGACTCGATCAAACGATCCCAGGTAATCCCGGTAATGCTCGGCATCGCACCACGCATTTCCTCATAAACTTCGGAGACATGGCGGTAGTCCCAGTCGAGACCGATCCCTTTGCCGATATCCCGAATTATCCACAGATCCTGACGCGCCTCGCCCGGCAGGGGTATCGCGGCACGACCCAGTTGTACGCGCCGGTCGGTGTTGGACACGGTACCGTCCTTCTCCGCCCAACTGGATGCCGGTAGCACCACATCGGCAAAGGCCGTGGTCTCGGTCAGGAACATGTCCTGCACCACGAGATGATCGAGTGCGGCGAGTGCGGCGCGCGCATGATTCAGGTTCGGGTCCGACATGGCCGGATTTTCACCCATGACATACATACCCTTGATCTGACCTGCGAGCACCGCGTGCATGATTTCTACCACGGTCAGTCCCGGCCTGTCATCGAGTTCCGCATTCCAGTACTTTGAAAACCTGGCATGCGCCTGGGGGTTATCGACTCGCTGGTAGTCCGGGAATACCATCGGAATCAGCCCGGCGTCCGATGCGCCCTGGACATTGTTCTGCCCGCGCAGGGGGTGCAAGCCGGTACCGGGCCTTCCGATCTGACCGGTGATCATCGACAGGGCAATCAGGCAGCGTGCGTTATCGGTACCGTGGATATGCTGTGAAATGCCCATCCCCCAGAATATCATCGACGCTTTGGAGGTTGCGAACAATCGCGCTACTTCACGTATCGTAACTGCATCGACACCCGTCACGGCGGCCATCTTCTCCGGACTAAACTCGGCAACATTGGCTTTCAATTGTTCATAGTCCGTGGTGCGCTCGGCGATGAATTTATCATCGGTCAAGCCCTCTTCGATGATTACCTGCAACATCGAGTTCAACAACGACACATCGGTCGATGCGTTGAACTGCAGGTGATGAGTCGCGTAACGTGCAATCTCGGTTTTGCGCGGATCCAGCAGAATCAGTTTCTTGCCTGCTTCGATAGCATTTTTCATGAAGGTCGCCGCAACCGGATGATTGGTGGTCGGATTGGAGCCGATTATCATGAACACTTCAGCGTTCCTGACGTCTTCGACCTGGTTTGAAACCGCACCCGAGCCGATACCTTCGAGCAAAGCGACAACGCTGGAAGCGTGACAAAGACGGGTACAGTGATCGACGTTATTGGTGCCAAAGCCAACACGTACCAACTTTTGAAACAGGTATGCCTCTTCATTGGACCCCTTGGCAGAGCCAAAACCGGCCAGGCCGGCGCCGCCGAATTCATCCCTGATATTTTTTAATCCGCCGGCCGCGAGTTGCATCGCTTCGTCCCAGCTTGCTTCACGGAACATCTTCGAGGGATCGGCTGGATCGAAGTATTGATTCAGACCCTTGGGCACGCCCTGTATGCGGATTAACGGCGTCAGCAGACGCTGCGGGTGATTGACATAGTCAAAACCGTAACGCCCCTTGACACAAAGCCGACTGAAATTAGCCGGGCCATCGCGTCCTTCGACGCGCACAATCCTGTCGTCTTTAACGTGGTAGGTTAGCAGGCAGCCGACACCGCAGTACGGGCAGACCGAATCGACCTTGCGGTCAGCCTTGATCAGCTGTGAGCCGTTGGCATTGCTGAGTGCTCCGGTTGGGCAAGCGGCAACGCATTCACCACAAGCCACACAGCTTGAATCACCCATCGGGTCGCCGATGTCGAAAACGATCTCGGCGTGATGCCCGCGTCGTGCCAGGCCGATAACATCGTTGACCTGTGTCTCGCGGCAGGCACGCAGACAACGCGTACACTGGATGCAGGCATCCAGATTAACCGCGATCGCCGGATGCGAATAATCCGCTGTCGGCTGGTGGCGGGGTTTGAATCTCGGTTTTCCGA
The DNA here is from genome assembly GCA_964488685.1 of uncultured Gammaproteobacteria bacterium. GTDB lineage: Bacteria > Pseudomonadota > Gammaproteobacteria. Next base: position 27,765 of record CAZAVY010000032.1, on the reverse strand, counting down.
CTGCAAGTTTGTCGGCCCAGTAGTCAAGCTCGTTGTCCAGCGAATACGACTGCTCCGGCATATCGGAAAGCAGTAGTTCGAGTACCAGCATTTGTGATTTTTGCGCGCGTTTATTGTCGGATTTGACGACCATACCCGGAGTCGGGTTTCGGCAACAGCTAGGCGCGAGAACACGCTCACCGTCGATCTCGACTACACAGGCGCGACAGTTACCATCGGCACGCAAGCCGTCGGAATAACAAAGATGCGGAATCTCGGTGCCGCTGCGTTTTGCCGCCTGCAAAATGGTTTCACCCGGCAAAGCCTCGAGCGTCTCACCGTTCAGCGTGAATTCAACGGTTTCGAAAATAGAATCAGGATTCGCCGCCACTATATTTCCTCCTCGATGCCGAGTTCATGCGGGAAGTACTTGATAACCGACAGAATCGGATTCGGAGCCGCCTGGCCGAGGCCGCAGATCGAGGCATCGATCATGACCGTCGACAAATCGTTCAACAGATCGATGTCCCAGTCACCGGTTTCCATGATACTGACCGCTTTCTCACAGCCGACCCGGCAAGGGGTACACTGGCCGCAGGATTCATGTGCAAAAAACTTGAGCGAGTTCAATGCCGCCTGTTTGGCGCTGTCCTGATCCGACAACACGACGACCGCCGCGGAACCGATAAAGCAACCGTATTCCTGCAGGGTATCGAAATCCAGAGGGATATCGCCAAGCGACGCCGGTAATATGCCGCCGGAGGCGCCACCTGGAAAATAGCCATAGAACTTGTGGCCATCAATCATGTCGCCGCAATATTCCTTGATCAATTCCCGGATCGTAATACCGGCTGGTGCGAGGTGAACGCCGGGATTATTGACACGCCCGGAAACTGAAAAACTTCGCAGGCCCTTGCGCCCGTTACGACCTTGTGAGTCGAACCACTGCGATCCTTTTTCGATGATGTCGCGTATCCAGAATAGCGTTTCGCAGTTGTGTTCGAGCGTTGGCAGGCCGAACAGGCCCACCTGCGCCACATAAGGCGGGCGCAGCCGCGGAATCCCGCGCTTGCCTTCGATCGACTCGATCATTGCCGATTCTTCACCACAGATATATGCACCGGCGCCGCGGCGAATTTCGATATCCGGTAGATCGTAGCCGGACTTTCCGATAAGCTCGGCAACCGCGTGTTTCAGGGTCTGGATTACCGATGGATATTCATCTCTAATATAGATGTAGCACTTGTCGATACCGATAACTTTAGCTGCGATCAGCATGCCTTCGACAAAGCGATGTGGATCGGAAAGCATGTAAAAACGATCCTTGAAAGTTCCGGGTTCACCTTCATCGATATTGATCGCGCAGACGCGCGGCGCGGGTTGGTCGCGTAAAATACTCCACTTGCGCCCTACCGGAAAACCGGCGCCACCGAGGCCTCGCAACTGGGTGCCTTCGAGCGCTTCGATGATGTTGTCCCCGTTGATTTCAGCGGCGACTAACCGGTCGTATAACCGGTAACCACCGTCTGCCTTGTAGGCCTCGAAATCGATGCTGTCATCCGGCATCGGTTGCGTTTTTTTACCTGAGTCGATTGCTAACTTAACCGAATCGGAGGTGGCGTTGTCGACGCTGTACTGCCCCACTACCGCGACCGGCGCCTTGTCACAACGCCCGACACAGGGTACCGGCTGTATGCGCACGGCATCGCCGATCGACGCTTCAAGCGCAGCGATCAATGCTTCGCTGCCCGCCATCTCACAGCTCACCGAATCGCAGACCCGCACGGTCAGTGCCGGCGGTTCATCGTCATCTTCTTTAACCACATCAAAGTGATGATAAAAACTCGCAACTTCGTAAACTTCGGTAGTTGCGAGGCGCATCTCATGGGCCAGAGCAACCAGGTGTGCGGCCGACAAACGACCGTGCCGGTCCTGAATTTTATGCAGGTGCTCAATTAACAGGTCGCGCGTTCGCGATTCGTCGCCAAGCAGGTTCTGCACTTCAAGCAGCGCGTTGAGATCAACGACCCTGCCCTTGACCTTGCCGCGGCGACGTTGTTTGCGATTGTCAATCGCGTCGGGATTGATTTCAGGCTTAGACATACCGGTTCTCGTCATTTGGCACCTGGGCTAAGAAAACTCTCCGCTCCGGGCGAACCAGACAAAGTTTAACCCAAGGAGCGGCTTGCAAAAACATGTTAATGCGCCATCACGGAACGGTAATGCGTCATCAGGTTGATATTACTGGGTTTACTCAGCAGGTGGCTGGACTCGCCACCAAACAGGGGCTGACGGGTCATGACCTAGGATCCCAGCCTCGAGCCTATTCGGAGACCTGACGCTACCGCGAAATCCGCGGCCGCCAATTTGCCGGCATCGGCGCGAACTTTCATGATGCGAATAGACCCGTCTGCTGTTGCGACGACAGCACCACTGTCATCGATCGACAGCACAGTGCCGGGCTCACCGCCGGCATCCGCCTTGCGGCTGTCGAAAATCTTGACCTCGTTGCCGTTAAAAGTAGTCCACGCGCCCGGCTGCGGGTTGGCTCCGCGAATCAGGTTGTAGACTTCGTCGGTGCCCTTGCTCCAGTCGATCTGGACAAGGTCCTTGCGACACCAGCCTTCGTAACTGCCATCTTCCGGGTCCTGCACATCCCGTGGCGCGTTACCATCGCGCACCAGGTCGATCGATTCCAGCATCGCGTCAACACCCATTGGAAACAGGCTATCGAAGTAGATTGAACCGAGCGTGTCGTCAGGCCCGATATCCACCTCTTTTTGTAACAGTATCGGTCCGGTATCGAGACCATTGTCGGGCCAGAAAATCGACAGGCCGGTATTTTCCTTGCCCATGATGATTGGCCAGTTGATCGAACTCGGACCCTTGTGCCAGGGCAGCAACGAGGGATGGTACTGGATCGAGCCGTACTTCGGCACATTGAGTGCCGCTTCGGGTACCAAAAGCAAAACATAGGCCATCACGCAAAGATCGGCATTGTGACTTGCCAGTTGCTCCCAGACTTCAGGATTTTTGTAGGATTGCGGTTGATGAACGGGCAAACCCCTTTCCAGCGCAAACTCCTTGACCGGGTCCAGCGGCCCGCCCTCCTTGTCTGGGGCGCTATACACTGCGACAACCTCATCCACCCCCTTGTCGAGGATGGCTTCGAGAACTGATTTGCCATAGGCTTGCTGGCCATGCACGATTAATTTCATAGGTTTCTCCTGTAGTCCTCAAGCAATACCCGTCGCTCGAAGATGCCGCTTATACCGCACCCGCTTCTTTTAAAGCTACGATTTCATCCTCGCTGTAACCCAGCACCTCGCTCAGTACTTCCTCGGTGTGTTCACCAAGCAACGGTGAGCGTTCGACCACGACGTCGTTATCCGATAGTTTCACCGGACAGCCGACACTGAGATAGGGACCACGCTCGGGATGGTCGACCTCGACAATGGTGCCGGATTCGCGCAATGAAGGTTCTTCCGCAAGCTCCTTCATCGACAGAATCGGTCCTACCGGGATATCGAGTGGATTACAGATTTCCATGACCTGGTACTTGGTCCGGGTACTGGTCCACGCTTCAATTTTGTCGAAAATTTCATCCAGCCGCGGCAACCGTACTGCCGGGGTTGCATAGTCGGGGTCTTCTTTCCATTCTGATTTGCCGATGATATCGCAAATTTTCGACCAGGCCGCAGCCTGGGTAATAAAATAGGTGTATGCATCGGGATCGGTTTCCCAACCCTTGCATTTAAGAATACGCCCCGGTTGACCACCCCCCGAATCGTTACCGGAGCGCGGCACGGCTTGACCGAATTCAATGCCTTCTCCATGTTGTGAGTACTCGCGGAGCGGACCGGATTTCAGGCGTTGTTGATCGCGTAGTTTGACCCGACACAGGTTCAATACTCCGTCCTGCATTGGCGCCAGTACTCGCTGGCCGCGACCACTTTTATCGCGCTGCAACAACGCCGCACAAATCCCGAAGGCCAGATGCAGACCGGTGCCCGAATCGCCGATCTGGGCGCCGGTTACCAGTGGCAAACCATCTCGAAAACCGGTGGTAGAGGCTGAACCGCCCGCACACTGGGCGACGTTTTCGTATACCTTGCAGTCTTCGTAAGGACCGGGACCGAATCCCTTCACCGAAGCCATGATCATGCGCGGGTTCAGTTCCTGGATACGCTCCCAGCTAAAGCCCATACGGTCGAGCGCGCCGGGTGCGAAATTTTCCACCAGCACATCGCAGGTCCTGACCAGTCGCTCCAACACCCGCTTGCCACTCTCGTGCTTGGTATCGAGCGTGAGTGAGCGCTTGTTGTGATTGAGCATAGTGAAGTAGAGGCTGTCGGCTCCTTCCACATCCACCAGCTGCTTGCGCGTCGCATCACCGACACCGGGGCGCTCCACCTTGATCACGTCGGCGCCCATCCACGCGAGCAGCTGGGTACAAGTAGGGCCAGACTGGACGTGGGTGAAATCCAGAATTTTTATGTGGTCTAGGGCCTTAGACATTACTTACCTCTGATAAACGTTGATTGTGTTAGTAATTTCGACTATTTGTACATGGTTTGCGCCTTGGTGCCCGGTGCGTATTCGTTAGGATCAACCCAGACATTTACTACTGCACACTTACCGGTGCTGGCGATCGCCTCGCGTGCACGTTGTAGTGCCGGTTGAATTTCACTGGCTTCATGGACCTCTTCACCGTAACCACCGATCATTTCACCGAATTTCGAGAAGGGCACATCACCGAGCTTGTTACCGATATCGCCACGCTCCTGGCCATACTTTGCCAGCTGACCGTAACGAATCTGGTTCATCGCCGAGTTGTTACCGATAACTGCCAGGTAGGGTGCGCCAAAACGTTGCGCGGTTTCCATGTCGAAAGAAGTCATGCCGAAGGCGCCGTCGCCGTAGAGACAAATCACCTCTTTATCCGGATGGGCGAGCTTGGCGGCCATCGAAAACCCGGTACCGACACCGAGTGAACCCAGTGCGCCCGGGTCCATCCACTGGCCGGGATTGCGCGGACGCACCGCCTGTGCGGAAATAGTCACGATATCACCGCCATCACCGATATAAATAGTGTCTTCGCCTAGGAACTCGTTGATTTCATAGGCCAGACGATAAGGGTGGATAGGGCTTTTATCGCTGGTGAACATCGGCATCAGCTTTTCCAGCTTGGCCGCTTCGATGTCGCGCAACCCAGCCATCCAATTCCGGCGCTGCTGACGCGAGCCGTCATCGATACAACCCGATGCGGCCTGCTCGACCGCGGCCATAATTGAACCGGGATCTCCGACAAGGCCGAGACTGATATCCCGATTCTTGCCGATAGTCGAATAACTCTGGTCGATCTGTACCAGGGTGGCGTCTTTGGAAATTCGCTTGCCGTAACCCATGCGGAAATCGAAGGGAGTACCGACAATCAAAATTACATCGGCATTCTTGAAAGCATCACTGCGGGTTCGATCAAAATGATGCGGGTCGCTCTGTGGCAACATACCGCGGCTGGCGCCATTCATGTAAGCCGGAATATCTAACGCGCGTACAAAACTAATGGCGGCTTCGTGGCCCCGCGATACCCAGACCTGTTGACCCATCAGCACCGCCGGTCGCTCGGCCTTGAGCAGGATATCGGCCAATTTTTCGATAGCGGCCGGATCACCAATCGAATCCACCGATGCACGGTAACAACCCGGCTCGGGAATAACAGCAGTTTCAATCGGGATTTCGCGGTCGAGGATGTCCCTCGGAATCTCGAGATAAGACGGCCCGTAGGCACCATTAAAACACTCGCGTGCCGCCATAGACACCATGTCGGCAACACGCTCAGTGGAGAAAACACCGGAAGCGAACTTGGTGATCGGTTTCATCATGTCAACATGCGGGAGGTCCTGCAGCGAGCCCATTTTGTGTTGAGCCAACGAACTATGACCACCGATATGCAGGATCGGGCTTTCCGAGCGGAACGCGGTCGCGATTCCGGTGACCGCGTTGGTACAACCCGGGCCGGCAGTGGTGACGACGCATCCCAGCTTTCCGGTCTGGCGCGCGTAACCGTCGGCGGCATGTGCCGCGGTTTGCTCGTGCCGTACGTCGACAATTCGAATGCCTTCATCCAGGCAACCATCGTAAATATCGATGATATGACCGCCGCAAAGCGTGAATATGGTATCGACGCCCTCGGCCTTGAGTGCCCTTGCGACCAGGTGGCCGCCTGAGATTACCGATACATCCCTGGTTTTCGTCTGAAGGGTATCCGTGGCGGTATCCGATACAGGGGACTTTTCAGCTAGCGTTGACATTTCTGTTTACCTCATTTCGAGCGGCCCGGATTCTGAATGCCGGGCCATGGTTTGTTATGAATCAGCCGGTGGCCGGTTCACTAATTCGTCTATGCCGGTGTCAATCCAGATAATCAACATAGCGTTCGATATGTTTCGCCAGCTCAAGCGCGTGGTCCCTGACGAGTTGCTCCGCGTGGCAGGCATCCCGTTCTTCGATCGCCTCGATGATGCGGGTATGATCCATGACCGATTGCGCTACCCGGTCACGGTCCTTGATGGTGCTGGTTCGAATCGCGCGCATATGAAAGAACAGCTGATCCGCCATCTGGGTAAGCAATCCGGAATGACCCAGCCTGATAATCGTTTGGTGAAACTCGATATTGGTATCGGAGTACTCATCGATATGCGCACGCGCGTCGTCACCGTCCATGGTGGTGAACTTTTTGCGTAACTCGGCGATTTCATCATCACTGGCGCGACTGGCCGCAAGCCTTGCGGCCATGCTTTCGAGCGCGGCCCAGACATCGACTATATCGAGAATTTCGTCCTTGTTCTTACGCACTACAAACGCACCTCGACGAGCGATATTTTCGACAATTCCTTCCTGCTCTAGTCGTGAGATGGCTTCGCGTACCGGGGTTCGACTGACGCCCAGTTTTTGCCCGAGGCTACGCTCATCCAGCCGAATTGGATGAGGACTCGAGTAAATATCCATGCGCCCGATCAATTCGCGCAAGGCCGCGTAAACGCGCGTCTTGAGTGCCTTGGACTGTTCTAGTGGAACGATGCCACTTAAGCTCATCTCGGCGACCACATCATTGTTAGATATCTCGACATATTTCCAGGCTTACCTAGTCTGACGGCATCCGGAGTTTACCCATCCGGAGGTACCCTTTCTTGAGTAAGGGTAGAAACAGCAGGATCAGTGCGGTAACCATAATCGGACCCGCGTAGGTACGTTCAAAGAAAATCATGAAAGAACCTTCGCTGATAATCAGAGACTGGCGCATCGCCGGTTCAGCCAATGGCCCCAGTACGATTGCGAGTACAGCCGGTGCCAATGGGTAATCGAGCTTGCGCATCAGGTAACCAACAATTCCAAACACGACCATCAACCAGACATCGTGCATGTTCTGGGTCGGGGCATAACCACCAATCAGACACAGGGTAAAAATTACCGGTGCGAGAATCGTAAACGGAGTTTTCAGAACCTTGATAAAAACCGGGATAAAAGCGATATTGATCAGAACCGCGAACAGGTTGGCCGCGTAGAGCGACGCGATGAGTCCCCAGACAAAATCGCTGTGATCGACAAACAGTCGCGGGCCGGGTTCCAGGCCCCAGATAACCATACCACCAAGCAATATTGCAGTGGTCGGCGAGCCCGGAATACCGAGCGTTAACATCGGCAGCATCGAACCGGTACTCGCCGCGTTGTTGGCGGCTTCCGGTGCACAGACACCTTCGATCGCACCTTTACCGAACTTTTCCGGCTCCGTTGAAATTTGTTTGGCGACCCCGTAGGCCATCAGTGAACCCGGGGTAGCTCCGGCCGCCGGCAGGATGCCGACAAAGTACCCCAGCAGCGACCCCATCACGGTGGCTTTCCAGGTCCGGATCAATTCTTTCAGTGTGGCCAAGGTACGTTGTACCGTTATGGTTGCTTCCGAAAGCATGCTCTTGCCGCCACCCAATGCGTGTTCCTCGACGGTCCAGAGCATCTCGCCGATGCCGTAGATTCCGATCGCCAGCACCAGAAAATTAATCCCGTGCAGAAAGCCGGTTATATCCCACAACACCAGTCGGGGTTCGCCGGAAATGATATCGAATCCGACCGCACTTAATACCAGGCCGATACAAATCGAAAACAGGGTTTTGAATAGGTCATCACTGCCCAGACCGACAAAGGTCGCAAATGCCAGCATCATCAAAGCAAATTCTTCGGGCGCACCAAACACCAATGCGACATGCGCCAGAGGTGGGGCAAAAAAGGTAAACAGAACGACGGAAATCGACCCGCCGACAAACGATGCCATTGCGGCGCCAATCAGTGCCTTATCGGCCATACCCTGTTTGGCCAGCGGCCGGCCGTCGAAGGTAGTCGCTACCGCGGTGGACGCACCCGGGATGCCCAGCATGATCGACGAGATTGCACCGCCGTACATGGCCCCGTAATAAATTGCAGCAAGAAAAATAACGGCGCCCGTCGGGGGTACCAGGAAAGTCAGCGGCAACAGGATTGCGACACCATTGACCGAACCCAAACCGGGCATTGCACCGATGAAAAGACCCAGTGCGCAACCGCCAACAATCAACAATAAATTCTGTGGCTCGAAAACAACGATGAAGCCATCTGCCAGGAGTCCTAGAATATCCCACATAGTAACGCCTCTTTATCTCAGCCTGGAATTTAGGAAGCGCTTACAAGAACATTTTGTAGAGCGGGATGAAAAGGGGCTCGGTTATCCCTTTTGGCAGAATAATCTTCAAGGTAATTTCGAAGAAATAAAAGATGACCACCGGTATACCCACGCTCAGTGCAGCGGTGAGCGACCAGGAATGCTTACCCAGAAAGCGGATATAAAAAACCAAAAACAAAGGTAATGCACCGTAAATACCGATAAAAGAGAACAATCCAACAGTAACGACCAAAGCACCGGCTACCGCCAGGACGTCACCGAGCACATGCGATTCGATATATACCTTATTCGAAGTAGCAATTGATCCTTTCTTACGAAACCAGTTATAGAGGATGCCGACGCAGGAGATCAGCATGACGGTCGAGAGCCAGAAGGGCCAGGCGCCACCGCCCGGGCCCTCGTCTTCAATCCAGCCGATTGGAAGTTCGGTGCTCTTGACCATCAGGTAGATAGAGAAAACCCCCATCAGGATTGCCATTAGCAATTCGGCGGTTCTGACTGTCATGACGGAGAATCCCTCTATCTACCCTTTGACTAAACCCAGTAGTCGCCTTATTTGATGGCGCCCATATTTTTCAGCATAACCTCGTGAATATCACGCTCTTTCTTCCAGTAGCTCATCAACGCATTACCGGTCAGGAGATCACCCTGCAGGCTCTTCTTGGTGCGGTACTCCTGCCACTTGGCGGAATTGAATACCCGGGTGAACAGATCAGTGTAGTAATCCGCAGCCTCATTGCTCATGCCGGGAGCACCGACAACGGTGCGCTGCATGAAGTAAACGAAATCCTGGTCGAGTTCTCTGAAGGTTGGTGCATCGGGAAACAACGGCAAACGCTGAGGCGTGAATGCTGCCAATGCCTTGGTGGTTCCGGCTTCATAGAAACCGAGCTGCTCGGAAGGATTGTTTACGGTTGAATCGGCATTTTTACCCGCGAGTTCCTTGGCGACCTTGCCGCCACCTTTATAAGGCACGTATTTCATATCCAGACCATAAGCCTTGTTAAGAAAATCCGTTAACAGGTTATCTTCCGAATTCTTGCCGGTACCCGCCATGATCCACTTGCTGCCTTTAGCCTTGGCAGCCTTGACAAATTCCGCGACGTTGTTGATGTCCTTACGATCGGAATGAACCCATAGCAGAAAGGTGTCTTCCGCCATGCGCGCAACCGGGGTAAACGTTGTGATATCAACACCGAGTCCGGGCTGGCGCAACGGCGTGGTATAAAAGCTGTTCAGAGTAAACATGATGGTGTGGTTGTCGCCTTTCTTGCCGTTCATGTGTACCAGCGCTTCCGCACCCGAACCACCGGGTTTGTTGACCGGGGTAAACGGAACCGGTGCCATTTTATCCGATGCGATAATGCTCTGCATCAGTCGTACCGCCTTGTCCGCGCCACCGCCCTTACCGGCCATGACCACGAATTCGACCGGTTTGCTTGGCTCCCACGCCGCATGCCCTAGAACCGGCAAGCCTGCCAGGATGGCACTGATGCCGAGCGTATAGACCACTTTCCTGAGATTATATTGTGATGTAAACATTTATAGTGCTCCTCAATAAAAGGACCGACAGCGGTCCAGGCTAAATGTCTCCAACCGAACCGGTCAGAAACACCCATTGCCGGATTTTTAGGTAAAGATCCGGCCCTCCAAAAAAATCCAGTTGCAAACCGATTTTCTTTAAATTATCAAGTTTAAAAATGAATCTTTTTCTGATTATCCAGCCCTTGTTCAAACTGGGCCTTAATCTGTTATTATCCTGGTATACAATATACCATCACCAGGATCACTGTAAAGTTTTTCAGCTTGAATGCTACCGCTGCAGTACCTCCTGCATCAGTTTTCCCATATCCGAGGGATTTCGCGTCACGCTGACCCCGGCTGCCTCAAGCGCTGCGATCTTTTCACCAGCAGTACCCTTGCCACCAGCGATGATCGCCCCGGCATGCCCCATGCGCTTGCCCGGCGGTGCGGTTACCCCGGCGATAAATCCAACCACGGGTTTGGTCATGTTATCCGCAATCCATTCAGCGCAGGCTTCTTCATCGGTACCGCCGATTTCTCCACACATGACGACACCAATGGTGTCGGGATCGTCATTAAACATCTTGAGTACATCGATGTGTTTGAGGCCATTCACCGGATCACCGCCGATACCGACACAGGTAGACTGGCCGAGACCCAGCTTGCTGAGCTGGTCGACTACTTCATAAGTCAAGGTACCGGAACGCGATACCACGCCGATACCCCCCTTTTGATGAATATAGCCGGGCATGATGCCGATCTTGATTTCTTCAGGCGTAATGACGCCCGGGCAGTTCGGTCCAACCAGGATTGTACTGGATTCCTTCATCCGGTCACGCGTACGGATCATGTCCTTGACCGGAACGCCTTCCGTGATACAGATGACGACTTCAATTTCAGCGTCTACCGCCTCGTCAATTGCCGCAGCCGCAAACGGGGGGGGGACGTAAATTACCGATACATTGCATTGGCTGGCGGCCTTCGCCTCGATCACCGAGTCATAAACCGGCACACCGGCAACAACCTGACCGCCTTTTTTCGGAGTTACACCGGCCACGTAGCAGTTCTTGCCATTGGCATATTCAATCGAATGATGGGTATGGAACTTCCCGGTTTTTCCGGTAATGCCCTGGGTGACTACGCGTGAATCTTTATTGATCAAAATCGACATGATTATGCTCCTGCTGCCGCGGCGGCGACTTTCTCGGCCGCGTCGGCCATGGTGGTTGCACTGATAACCGCTACCCCTGAATCGGCGAGAATCTGCCGGCCCTGATCGACATTGGTACCTTCGAGACGCACTACCAGCGGCACTGACAAGTTTACTTCCCGGGCCGCGTTTACCAGCCCCTCGGCGATCACGTCACATCGCATGATGCCACCGAAAATATTCACCAGAATCGCTTTCAGATTCGGATTCTTGAGCATGATCTTGAACGCCTCGGTTACCTGCTCGGTGGTCGCGCCGCCCCCAACATCGAGAAAGTTAGCGGGCGTGGCCCCGTAGAGCTTGATGATATCCATCGTCGCCATCGCCAGTCCCGCCCCGTTGACGAGACAGCCAATGGTGCCATCGAGCGCGATGTAATTCAGCCCGAAGCTAGCGGCTTCGATTTCATCAATATCCTCTTCATCCAAATCACGCAAGTCCTGAAGCTCAGGGTGGCGATAGATGGCACTTTCATCGAAATTGATTTTTGCATCGAGCGCAACCACGCGCCCATCCTCAGTCACGATCAGGGGATTGATTTCCGCGAGCGACGCGTCCTTGTCCCAAAATACCTGGTACAGCGCCTGGATCAGGTTACCGGCCGCTACGATCAATTCGCCGGGAATACCGATCTTGCCGGCCAGTGATTCGGCTTCCGCTTTGGTCAGTCCGACCTGCGGATCGACTGAGACCTTATGAATCAATTCGGGGGTTTCAGCGGCCACGGTTTCAATTTCGGTGCCGCCTTCGGAACTCGCCATCACGGTGACTCGCTGCGTAGCTCGATCGACTACCAGTCCGACGTATAGCTCGTCTTTAATTGGAACGCCTTCCTCTACCAGTAAGCGCTTGACTTCCTTGCCCCCGGACCCGGTCTGGTGGGTTACCAGCGTCATACCGAGAATGTCGTTGGCGTGGCTACGGACCTGGTCGAGGCTATCGGCGAGCTTCACGCCCCCGCCCTTGCCGCGTCCACCGGCATGAATTTGTGCCTTTACCACCCATTTTTCACCCCCGATTGCCTCGGCAGCAGCGACGGCTTCGTCAACGGAAAAGCATGCCCGGCCATTGGGCACCGCTATGCCGTATTCCCGCAGGATCTCCTTGCCCTGATACTCGTGTATTTTCATAGTCTCGCTACCCCTCCAAAAATAATATTGGTAAATTGCATACCGGTTCAAAACATCGCAAAAAAACACGCCGGCCAGGGCGCGTTTTCAATGATGTCACGTTGATGCTTTTCGATCAAAGCATCTATTCGGGTCAATCAGGCTGGTTGGCCGGCAACCTTGATGCCTTCCTCCTGCACGGTTTTGTTCAACAGGCTGACCAGCGCGAACACGGTATTCATCGCAGGCGTCGGCGTATTGGTTCGTTCGCCCAGCTCAATGACCACTCCAAGCATGCCGTCGATTTCGAGCGCTTTACCGACTTCGAGATCCTGCAGCATCGACGTTTTATGCTTACCGACACCCTCCGCACCGTCGATGCGTCGCTCCAGGGTAACGCGGAAACCGGCACCCAGCTTCTCGGCGATCTGTTGTGCTTCGGTCATCATCTGGGCCGCCAGGGCACGGGTTTGCGGAAACTGGCAGATATCGACCAGGGTCGAGTGCGTCAACGCACTGATCGGGTTGAACGAGAGATTACCCCATAGTTTGAGCCAGATTTCGGATCGAATATCGGGCAATACGAAAGACTTGAACCCGGCTTCGACGAAGGCATTGCAAATGGCCTGCACCCTTTCCGACTCCCCGCCGTCGAGCTCACCGACCGGGTAGCGGTTACCTTCGATATGGCGGATAACCCCGGGTGCTTCGAGGGTGGCCGCCGGATAGGGGATACAGCCGATAATCCGCTCCGGGTCGATCGCGGCGGCGATCGCACCCTGCGGATCGACAGTGCGTACGATACGGTCCTGGTATTCTCCCTCGAGCTTCTGGAAGTACCACCAGGGAATTCCATTTTGCAGCGTAACGATGACCCCGGTCTCCGAAAGCATCCCCATCAGCCTGCCGGCGATCGGTTCGATCTGATGCGCCTTGACCCCGAGCAGCACCAGGTCCTGGCCGGTCAATTCAGCCATATCGGCGGTCGCGAAGATATCGGTTATGACCAGATCTTCATCGTCTTCAATATATTTCAGCCCATTGGCCAGAATTGCATCAAGATGCGCGCCGCGCGCAATAACTGACAATTCATGACCCGACTGCGCCAACTTTGCCGCCATCATTCCACCGATTGCGCCCGCTCCAACCACGCAAACTTTCATTTTAGCCTCACGATACCAGGGGATGAAAAACCGCCGCATTCTACGTTAAATGACACCACCCCGTCCACGTGGCGGGGCATTTATTGCTATCTGGATTCCTATCGATATATGACGAGGTACTTAAACAGCCGCCCTGAATTCAGGTTGGTCACGATTCGATCGGAATTTAAATCTGAATGATCATGTGATAGATTCCGCGCCCACAGAAGTAACAACTGAATAGACGATCATGGCAAGCTGGGTACGTTTCAAATGGAACGATACAACACACCTGGGCACCCTCGCCGGTGACGAGATCGCTGTTTGTAGCAATGAATTGTTCGCCGAGCCGACCTTAACCGGGGACAGGGCTTCACTGTCCGAGGTCGAGTTGCTAGCGCCCTGCAAACCGAACTCGATCCTGGCGTTGTGGAACAATTTCCACGAGCGCGCAGCAGCGGAAGGCCAGACTATCCCCGCGGCACCGCTGTACTTCATGAAACCGGTATCCAGCATTATCGGCCCCGACAAAATGATTTATCGCCCTCGTGGACATACCGGTCGCGTCATCTTCGAAGCCGAACTCGGTATTGTTATCGGCAAGGAATGCAGTGGCATTTCGACCGAACAGGCCGACGACCATATTTTCGGCTATACCTGTGTCAACGATGTCACCGCGATCGAGGTTCTATTCGCGGACAAGGCATTTCAACAATGGACCCGCAGCAAAGGTTTCGATACCTTCACTCCCATAGGGCCCTGCATTAACACCGATATAGACCCGGATAAGCTCAAAATTCTCGCCCTCCAGGACGGCGAAACGCGTCAGGACTACCCGGTCAGCGACATGATTTTCAACCCCCGGGAAATAGTTGCTATGATTTCACAGTACCAGACCCTGGTACCGGGGGACCTGATCTGCTGCGGCACTTCGGTCGGCGCGCGCACCATGAAACCCGGCACCGAGATTCAGATTTCTATCCCCGGAATCGGAACCCTGACCAACCCGTTCGACGATTTCCCCGAGTGAGTCCGGACCCTGGCTCGCCGTCATGACATCAACAATCGGTTTCGATCAAGAGCGGTTCACCTTCCGTATGGTCGGCGCCGCTCGACCCGAGAACCGGATTCGTATTACCGCCGAATGGGTCCTGACACAATTTGAACACTTCTACCGTGAATTTCTTCAAGTTCCATACCAGGCCAGGGATGCCTTCGAACAACAGCACCACAGTACTTCGATCTGGCTGAGCCGCCATCGCCTGTCGCTGTACAGTTCCTATATCCGTCGTATGGGCGCTTACCTGCAGGCGATACAACCCAATATTTCCATCGACGCCGATTTCCTGAATCAGCTCGAAGCCCGATTCCGGAGTATGGTCGAAAATCGCTACGAGGCCGACGTCGCCTACGCCTTCGTGCATTCGATCCGGCGCATAGTTTACCGGGATGAATGGAAGCCGGTCGAATATTCATCGCTTGGATTCACCGAAAGCAGCGACAACTACCCGACTGAATTACTGAAGCACTTCCGGGTTAACGGCCCCGTAGGTCCCGAGCTGATCGAGGAAATTCTGCAGCTAGCCGGTTTTTCGGTACCCTATCGTGATATTTCCTCCGATAGTTCAGCCATTACCGGGCGCATTAATCGGCTCGCGAGTCGGTGCGGTTCAAATATTATTACCCTGGAAATGATCGACGCCGGGTTCTTTCGCAATCGCGGTGCCTACCTGGTGGGAAAAATCATATTTTCCGATGACAATTTCGCACCGTTGATAATTGCGTTGCTAAATGGTTCAAACGGGGTTTATTGTGACGCGGTCATTCTCGATCAACATCTGGCCCATAATCTTTTCAGCTCGACCCTGGCTAACTTTCATGTCACCACCCGCTTCTACCACGAACTGAGCGCTTATTTACACACGCTGATGCCCCATCGGGCGTTAGGCCTGAACTACTCAACTATCGGCTACAACCACGTCGGCAAGGTTGCGGTTATAATGGAACTCAAACAGGAACTGGAAGCTAACGGGGCTTTTCTTGACAACGCGATAGGAGAAGCCGGCACGGTTGCGATTGGCTTTGCCGGACCGCAATCCGCCTATAACCTGAAAGTGATTCGTAACCATCCAACCGATGGTTACAAATGGGGCCAGTTCGAAGGTATCGACTCGGTTAAGGAAAAATACAGCCGTGTCCATGTAATCAATCGCACCGGCAGCATGCTGGACAATATCATTTACTTCAACATCGCGCTGGAACGCAAATTTTTCGCCGAGCGCCTGCTCGGGGAACTGCTGGCAGAGGCCAGCGAAACCGTATCGCTGCAACGTGACATGGTTGTATTCAAATATCTGATCGTGCAACCGCGTATGACGCCGTTGCCGGTATTCCTCGAAAACGCCGGGGAAAGAGAGGTGCGCATCGTCATCGAAAGCCTTGGCGATTGCATCAAAAATAATGCCGCCGCCAATATTTTCAACAAAGACCTCGACGCGCGTAATTACGGCGTCAGTCATTTCCTCAAGGTTTACCTTTATGATTACGACGCGCTTGAAATCATGGTCGATGTCAAAATTCGCAGCAACACGAATCGCTTCGATGGCGAGGAGGATATTCCCGACTGGTATTTTGAAGAAGGTGTTATTTTTCTGCCGGAGGAAATCGAGGCTGGACTGTGTATTGACAATCGTGAACAACGCCGGTTATTCCGCCGCTTTCACGGTGACCTGCTGACTGCCCAATATTGGGAAACACTACAAAACGAGCTGGTTCAGAACCAGGTGCCTTCGATCAAGGTATATCCGGATACCTGCCGATTGCAGCGAGCCTGAGCGCCAGGAACTAAAATTCAATGAACTCCGAGGCCCGACAGACATTTTATTCCAGCAAGCCCCGCATAATACACATGGCGCTCAACATCGGCTTCGCACCGATACTACTGTACCTGCTGGGTGTCTGGCCGTGGCCACCCGTCATACCGCATTACATCGTGTTCGCCATCACCGGATTATTGGCGCTGAATTACACACGTCAACGCTGGACCATGCCTCGCCTGATACTCGATGAATCGGGTCTTATCTGTGGAAAATTCTATCCCGCGGAGAATATCTACAAGGCCGAAGGCACGATCCGCTCGGTTCGACTTACCCTGCTCAAGGACGGTAAGGTCAAAGAAAAAATGGTCAGCCTCGGCTGGGCCAGCCAGAAAGATTGCCATGCAATCCAGCAACTACTCAGCGACCGCTTCCAGCGCGAAACTTCTAAGTAACTCGTCGTCCCCCGATTCCTGGCGCGGGGATGACGTTGGAGGGGTACTGGAATGACGGGGAGGTGCAGGGGGAAGTGCGCGGATGACGGAAAAAAAGGATCGCAGCTCAGAGGTGCCTGTTGTTGTTGTTATCGCTTGTTTTACAGGGGGTAGATGCGCGGGCTCCCCTGGCTGCGATCACCACCTGGATGATCAGGAAAATTAGCAGCAGCGATGCCATGCTGCCGCCATGACCGGAAAAGTGAACCCCGGCATGAAACTCATCGAAAGGTTCGTCCCATTTGCGGTCTTCGATCAAGAGATCCTTGCCGAGATAGTGGTAATCGAGCACCTCGCTGGCCACCATGAATGCGTGATCCAGACTGTAGATTTCCACCAACACCGCGTAATAGCCTGGATCGTACCCCGAGAGCAACTCGGTTTCGACTTCATAGGCATCGCTAAAATCATTGATGTGAATCGAAAAAAGATCGGTCGTGAAATATTGGCTCCAGGGTCCACCTTCGCGGCTTAAGTACAATTTGGCGTAAACCGTGGCGCTGTCAGAGCTGACATCGACGTCAAAAAATACATTGAAGGCGTGATGGTAGCCATCGCCATCCAGATCAGCTATCAGCTGCACATCGGCATCAAAAATTTCAAATAACTGATCGTGTCGATTTGCAATTCCAGCGACATTTTGCCCAGTTTCAGATGCCAGGAAATTTTCAGGACTGGTCGGCAGTGTCTTGACGACCGGCTCGCTTTGTCGCAACAGATTTGACAGATCGATATCCTGATCCATCTTCAGTTTCCCGGCCGAACGACTCGTTTGCTGTAATTCGGCCGCGGCTGCGGGCTGGTAATTACCCACTAGCAGCATCGACAGCAAAATGATTGCGAAGGTTTTCATGGCCATCAACTAGTGCTTGTAGTGCTTACTGCGTGGCTTGTAGTAACCACCGTGACTGCGGCTATGGCGCCGATTTTGTTTGTAGTGGGGTCGATTGTGGCCATGACTGTGGCCGTAATGGTGGCGATGGCCGTGATGAAACAATGCGCTGAACGCGAGAAATGCCACCGCCGGACCGACGATGCCGTGGCCATGGTTAGCGCTTGCCGGGGCGCTGGCAAGCGCAAGCACAACCAGGCCGCCGGCTGCCATGATACCGATTTTGTTGACGCCTTGATTAATCATTTCTATCTCCAGCTCTGTTTGATAACGGTGCTACTTTATCGCGGCGTGTATTAATCCAGGCTGAACCGGAAAATAAATTTTGTGAACTAGTTACAAATACCGTCGGGCCAGGTTGTCGCTGGTATTTTGCAGAACCATGATTCGCCCGGGTGGCGCACCAAAAAAAACCGGACTATGTCCGGCTTTTCTTAAATTTGCAGAGCTTAAATTTGCAGAGCTTGCGATTTTCTATAATGCCTTGATCTTCGCATTGAAGCGACTCTTGTGGCGCGCAGCCTTGTTGTGGCTGATCAAGCCGTGCGTTGCCGAACTGTCGAGTATCGGTGCAACCTTTTTGTAAGCTTCTTCAGCGGCCTTCCTGTCGGCGGCGGTTATCGCAGCGACCGTCGCCTTGATACGGGTCCGCATCATTGAACGACGACTGGCATTGGCCTGGCGACGCTGCTCGGCCTGGTGTGCACGTTTGCGCGCGGATGCTGAATTTGCCAAGGTTTGCTCCTGGGGTCGGGCTTGAAAAAAGAGGCGCGCATTATCTTCACTGAACCTGTCGCTGTCAACCTAAAATGACTGCTATACGGCTACTTAGATGCTAGAATTCGCCGCTTTTACAGAACCGAAAACAACCATTTGAACCCCTTAAAATGAGTGCGCTGATCAAAGCAACCGCCTCGGTAGGCTCGATGACATTATTGTCACGGGTACTGGGGCTCGCACGGGATATCGTCATCGCACGTTTCTTTTCCGCCGGCGATACCGCCGACGCATTTTTTGTCGCCTTTAAAATTCCCAACTTCCTGCGCCGACTATTTGCCGAAGGCGCGTTTTCACTGGCCTTCGTACCGGTCCTGAGCGAATATCGCAGCAACTATACGCTGGCTCAGACCCGGGACCTGATTGATCGCGTTGCCGGAACGCTGGGATTAATTCTATTGCTGTTGAGCTTGCTCGGAGTCGCTGCTTCCCCGGTCATAATCAGCATATTTGCCGCAGGATTCCTCGACCAGCCGCTCAAGTTTGACCTGACCGCGGATATGCTGCGACTGACTTTCCCCTATATTCTGTTGATTTCAATGACCGCGATGGCAGGCGGAATTCTGAACACCTGGAAACATTTCGCGGTTCCCGCGTTTACCCCGGTATTGCTCAGCCTGAGCATGATCGGATGCGCCCTCTGGTTGAGCCCACGGCTCGAGGTGCCGATTACGGCCCTCGCCTGGGGGGTGTTGATCGCCGGTATCGCACAGCTGTTATTTCAACTGCCTTTCCTCTACCGGGAGGGTCTGCTACCACGTCCAAAATGGGGCTGGCGTCACCCGGGCGTGCAAAAAATCATCCAATTGATGATTCCCGCGTTGTTCGGCTCCTCGGTAGCGCAAATCAACCTGTTGTTCGATACGTTTATCGCTTCCTTCCTGGTGAGCGGCAGCGTCTCCTGGCTGTATTACTCCGACAGATTACTCGAGTTTCCGCTGGGTGTGTTTGGTATCGCGCTCGCGACCGTGGTATTGCCCAACCTGTCACAGGCGCACTACCGCAACGGCGCGGAACGGTTCAGTACAACGCTAAGCTGGGCAATCCGGCTGTCGTTGATTGTCGCGGTGCCTGCGACCTTCGGACTATTTATACTGGCGCAACCCATTTTATCGACCCTGTTCGAATACGGCGCATTCAGCTTTAACGATTCGATGATGGCGGCCTACAGCCTGATGGCATACAGCCTGGGTTTGCCGGCATTTGTTTTGATCAAGATTCTCGCAAGTGGATTTTACGCGCGCCAGGATACCAGAACCCCGGTCCGTATCGGCATCCAGGCCATGGTATTGAACATGGCGTTAAACGTGATCCTGGTGGTATCGATGTTGCAAACCGGATTTCTGGCGCCGCACGTGGGATTGGCGCTCGCCACTACCGCCTCCGCTTACTTCAACGCCTTTCGACTGGCGCAGGAATTACGCCGCGACGCCGTGGTCGACAGCCTCGAAACCTTCACCCATCCGTTGCTTAAAATCCTGTGCGCCTGTATCGCGATGGGAGCGTTGATTCACCTCATGCTACCGGACCTTGACCTGTGGAGTGACTGGCGTTGGCACCAACGGCTGGCACAGCTCGCATGGCTGATCGTCCCCGCGGGCTTGTGCTACGGGTTATTGCTTTGGATAATGGGATTTCGTCGCCATCACATCGTCACCTGATCTCGAATGAAGTTAATCCGTGGGCTCTACAATCTGACCCGACCGCTGCCCGCCAGCGCGGTAACGATTGGCAACTTCGACGGCGTCCACCGAGGGCATCAACTCGTTATCAGTCAGTTAAGACGCGTCGCAAAGGCGGCGACGCTACCGGCCGTAGTCGTCATCTTCGAGCCGCAACCGAGCGAATACTTCGCGCCCGATAAAGCACCTAAACGACTGGCGCGATTTCGCGAGAAAATTGCCTACCTGAAGGCACAGCAAATCGATTATCTGCTATGCCTGCGCTTTGATCAGAGTCTCGCCAACCAAAGTGCCGACGAATTCGTCCAGCAAATTCTGATCCAGCGTCTCAATACCCGGCATCTTGTCATCGGTGACGATTTCCATTTTGGTAAAAATCGCCAGGGGAATTTCCAGTTTCTACAGCAAAATAGCGAAGGTTTCGGCTTCACGGTCGATGAAACCGAAACCCTGTTGATCGATGGCGTAAGAGTCAGCAGCACCTGGGTTCGCGAATGCATCCTGCGGGGTGATTTCGAAAAGGCGGACGAGCTGCTGGGCCGACCCTATTCGCTCTCGGGCAAGGTAGCGCACGGACGGAAACTCGGCCGCCAACTCGGTTTTCCGACAATAAACATCAAAATGGGGGATAAAACCCTGATCGTTAAAGGAATATTTGCGGTTAACGTAAAAGGAATAGATAATCGCGTGCTAGCGGGTGTAGCCAGCATCGGCACTCGCCCCACGATTGACGGCAACGATACTATTCTCGAAGTGTATATCCTTGATTTTGATCGGGACGTATATGGTTGCAGCGTCGAGGTGGAATTTTTGCACAAGATCCGTGATGAACAGAAATTTGATTCGCTGGAGGAATTGAGCGCCCATATCGCGCAGGATACCGAGAAGGCTCTAGTGTTTTTTGAACGAGATAAATGACCGTTGGCTGACTACAAATCTACATTAAATTTACCCGATACCGAATTTCCGATGCGTGGTAATCTCGCCAATCGCGAACCCGAACGCCTGCAGAAATGGCAGGATAAAAATCTCTACCAGATAATCCGCGACGCACGCGCCGGACGTAAACGATACCTGTTGCACGATGGACCGCCCTACGCGAACGGTGATATCCACATCGGTCATGCGGTCAACAAGATTCTGAAAGACATGATCGTCAAATCACGCACCTTGAATGGTGAAGACGCACCCTATGTGCCCGGCTGGGACTGCCATGGGCTGCCGATCGAACACCAGGTCGAAAAGAAGATCGGCAAGGTTGGCGTCAAGGTTGAAGCCGACGAGTTTCGCCAGGCCTGCCGTGACTACGCGCTGCAACAGATCGATCAGCAGCGTATCGACTTTATCCGTCTCGGCGTGCTCGGCGACTGGAACAACCCCTACCTGACGATGAATTTTGATACCGAAGCCAACATCCTGCGCGCAGTGGGCAAGATTATCGAAAACGGGCATGTCACCCGTGGTGACAAACCGGTCCACTGGTGCATCGATTGTGAGTCGGCGCTGGCCGAGGCAGAAGTAGATTACAAGGACAAGACCTCCCCGGCTATCGATGTGCGTTTTGCTGTTATCGACGAAGAAGCCTTTGTCAAGGCATTGCAAACCGAATCCGGTGGTGCCGGACAGGGACCGATTTCAGTGTTGATCTGGACGACTACCCCCTGGACCCTGCCTGCCAACCTCGCGGTCGCGCTCAACCCGGAAGTAGAGTACGTGATGCTGCAGATTGCATCCGAATTCGGCAACGAACGTCTGTTTCTGGCCGAGGAAATGGTGGAGGAAGCAATGAGCCGTTACCACATCGACGATTATAAGGTGGTCGCCCGCGGCAAGGGCAAATCGCTCGAACACCAGCGCCTGCAACACCCTTTTTACGCGCGTGAATCGTTACTCGTGATCAGCGACCATGTCACCCTGGAAGCGGGCACCGGCGCAGTACACACCGCTCCCGGCCACGGCCAGGACGATTTCGAGCTGGGCCGGAAATACGGCCTCGAGATTTATAACCCGGTGGGTAACAATGGTTGTTTCCTGCCTGCGACTGAAATTTTCGCGGGCCAACATGTGTTCGCCGCCAACGATCATGTGATCGAGGTGCTCAGCCAGAACAACGCGCTGATTCACGTCGAAAATTACCGCCATAGCTACCCGCATTGCTGGCGACACAAAACCCCGGTAATCTTCCGTGCCACTCCACAATGGTTCATCAGCATGGAACAGGCCGGACTGCGCGATCGGGCCATGGCCGAAATCAAAAAGGTTCGCTGGGTGCCGTCCTGGGGACAGGCACGGATTGAAAGCATGATTGAGAACCGGCCGGACTGGTGCATTTCTCGACAACGTTACTGGGGGGTACCCATTCCATTATTCATGCATCGTGAAACCTTTGAATTACACCCGCGCACTGCCGAATTGATCGAGGCGGTGGCACAACGCGTTGAACAAAGCGGCATCCAGGCCTGGTTTTCGCTGGAGTCCAGTGAATTACTCGGCGATGAAGCCGACGACTATATCAAGCTCAGCGATACCCTGGACGTCTGGTTTGACTCGGGCACCACACATTACAGCGTGCTGCAACAAGACGAGCGCTTCAACTTTCCCGCCGATATGTATCTCGAGGGTTCGGACCAACACCGTGGCTGGTTTCAATCTTCGCTGCTGACATCCTGTGCGATGCACGGCCAGGCGCCGTACCGCCAGGTGTTGACTCACGGTTTTACGGTCGATGCCAAGGGCATGAAAATGTCGAAATCGGTGGGCAATGTAATTGCACCGATCAAGGTGACCAATACATTGGGCGCCGATATTCTGCGATTGTGGGTTGCATCTACCGACTATTCCGGTGAAATGTCGATTTCGGATGAAATCCTCAAACGCACCGCCGATGCCTACCGCCGAATCCGTAACACGCTACGTTTCCTGTTGGCCAATACCACCGGCTTTGATCCCGCCAGCCATTCGCTTGCCGCCGATGACCTGCTGGCGCTGGACCGATGGATCGTGGCTGAAACGCTTGCACTGCAATCAGACCTTCAGGCGCACTACGAGGACTACAATTTTCATCTCGCAATTCAGAAGATCCACAATTTTTGCTCGGAAACGCTCGGTGGATTTTATCTCGACGTCATCAAGGACCGACAGTACACCACGCAGGCTGATTCGCAGGCGCGGCGGTCCTGTCAAACCGCGATGTGCCACGTGCTCGAAGCCATGACTCGCTGGATTGCGCCAATCCTGAGCTTTACCGCCGATGAGGTCTGGGAAAACATGCCCGGAGAACGGGACGATCTCGGTGTTTTTACCGCCGAATGGTATCAAGGACTGTTCGAATACTCGAATGCCGAAATCGATGGCTCGGTCTGGGATTTGCTGGCACAGGTTCGTGCCGAAGTGTCACGCAGCCTCGAAGCTTTGCGCCGGGACGGCAAAATCGGTTCCAGCCTCGACGCCGATGTCACTATCGTCGCTGACCAGGCGCTAATCGATCAATTACAGGTCATCAGAAACGAACTGCGTTTTGTTTTAATTACCTCATCGGCAACCCTGGAAGTGCGCGATGGCGCTCTCACCGAAGGTGAGTTGACACTACCAAACGGCAGCAGGATTCTGGTTCAGGCTACCTCCAGCGACCATCAGAAATGCGTGCGCTGTTGGCATCACCGCGAAGAAGTCGGTAGCCATTGCGACCATCCCCAGCTTTGTTCTCGTTGCATCGACAATATCGATGGCGATGGTGAGCAGCGATACTACGCCTGAACAAGCTGCCACCATCATGAACGCCGGCTCACCCCAACTCAAGTTGTTCTGGATTAGCGGGATAGTGGTGGTGCTGGATCAGGTAGCCAAGCAGATCGCTGAAGCACATTTAACCCCGCATCAGTCGGTAAACCTGTTTCCTTATTTCGACTGGTATCTGACTTACAACACCGGCGCTGCTTTCAGTTTTCTCGCCAATGCCGGCGGGTGGCAGCGCTGGCTGTTCACCCTGATCGCAATCGTTATCAGTGTGGTAATCGCGCAATGGGTTCGAAAGCTGCCCGCCGAAGAAAGCTTGACCGCGGTATCGCTGTGCCTGATTCTGGGCGGGGCAATCGGTAATCTGATCGATCGCATAGTTCTCGGGCATGTCGTCGACTACATTCTGGTCTGGCTTGGAAGTTACCCGTTTCCGGTTTTCAATATCGCCGATGTTGCCATCAGCCTGGGCGCAACATTGCTGATTCTGAGTAGTTTTACCGGAATCGGGAAGACCACGCCCAAGTAGCCGGATGAGCATGATCGAACGTAACAGTCGCGTAACCCTCTATTATCGTCTCGGCTTGACTGATGAACAGGTGCTGGAAGATAACTTCGGCGACGAGCCGATGACGATCTCGCTCGGACATGGCGAAATGGCCGAGGGGCTCGAACTCGCATTGATCGGCTTAAAGGAAGGCGATGAGCAAACCATCGACATAGGTCCCGATCTCGCATTCGGATTTATCGACGAAACCCTGTTTCGCAACATCGCACGAGACGATTTCGATCCTGATATTGAACTCGAGCCGGGCCTGATCATCGAATTCGCGACCGAGGACGGGGACACCCTGCCCGGTACCGTAATGGAACTCAACCAGGATGAAGTGCGGATCGATTTAAATCATCCGCTAGCTGGTCAAACGGTTCGCTATAGCGTTAAAATTGTCGCTGTCGACAACGAACCGGTGGAACCGAAAACGATACACTGATGAATGTCCTGCTCGCCAACCCACGCGGCTTCTGCGCCGGAGTAGATCGCGCCATCGAAATCGTCGAGCGCGCGATCCAGCTCTTCGGCACACCGATCTACGTTCGCCACGAAGTTGTCCATAACCGCAATGTTGTCGATGATCTGAAGCAAAAGGGCGCCATCTTTGTCGATGAACTCGATCAAATTCCCGACGACAACTACGTTATTTTCAGCGCCCATGGCGTTTCCAGGGCGGTGCAAAACGAGGCTCAAAAACGCCAGCTGAAGATTTTTGACGCGACCTGCCCACTGGTTACCAAGGTGCATATGGAAGTCAGTCGTTATAGTCGCAAGGGAATTGAAACCATCCTCATCGGTCACAAGGGGCATCCCGAGGTCGAAGGCACCATGGGTCAGTATGATCGTTCGACCGGTGGTGACATCTACCTGGTCGAATCTGTCGCGGACGTCGTCAAGCTCAAGGTTAACAATCCGGCACGACTACGATTCGTCACGCAAACCACCCTTTCCAAAGATGATACCGCGATTGTAATCAAAAAGCTGTACCAGACTTTCCCCGAAATTCAGGGTCCCAAAAAAGAGGATATCTGTTACGCCACGCAGAATCGCCAGGATGCAGTCAAACAACTTGCCGAGCACTGTGATCTGATCCTCGTAGTCGGATCGAAGAACAGTTCGAATTCGAACCGCCTGCGCGAAATTGCCGAAAACAAGCAGATCGCCGGTTTCCTGATCGACAGCGCTGATGACATCCAGATCGAGTGGCTGCAAGGTAAATCCTGCGTCGGAGTGACCGCAGGTGCATCGGCACCTGAACTACTGGTACAAAACGTAGTCAATTTCCTAAAGCAAAACGGCGCGGAAAAAACTGCTTCGCTCGGATTTACCGAGGATGTGATATTTCCGTTGCCAAAACCCTTAAGATAGCCAAACTTCACCCCGGTGAATCGATGAAGCGAATTTACCGATCCTGTCTCGTCATTACCTGCAGCTTGATACTGACAAGTTGCGGCATGATCAATTTCGTATACGACAAGGCGCCCGGTTTTGCAGCGAGTGAATTCGAAAACGCGTTTGACCTCAATGAAATGCAAATCAATCAGCTGGATGCAGACCTGGAGATGTTCTTTGCCTGGCATCGCGGAGAAGAACTTGAGCGTTATCAGGCGTTACTGAAGCAGGCGGCACTGGCAATCGTCGATGGCATCAGCGCCGCCGAGTTTTTAAGAATAAACGAGGACTTACACCAGTCCTGGCTACGTTTATTCGATAAGGCAATTGACAGCCTTGGTGATCTGGCGGCCACCTTGCAACCCGAACAAATCGATCGATATCGGCAATATTACCGTGAAAATTCCGGCGAGTTTGAAGACTACCTCGAAAAATCGGATCAACAACGCGAAGTCTATCGGATAGAGCGTAGTTACGCGCGCCTCGAAACCTGGTTTGGTAACTTCGATAATATCCTGGGAACCCGGATCATGGCCAGGCTACAACCGTTACCGGATATTTTGGGACCCTGGATCAAGTACCGTGATGCACGTCACCAGGTGCTGCTCGAGGCTTTGACCGATGCAGGCGTTACCCGGCAGCGACTCAAAACAATCATGCTCGATTCATCGACCGACTACGCTCGCGCCTTCGAAATCTCACGGCGCGCCCACTGGCTGGCCTATGCCGCGGTGCTTGAAGACATCAGCGGCTGGCTCAGCAACGCACAAAGACAAAGGGCAGTCAGCAGGTTGCAAAAGTTTGCCCGCATCGCGGAGCGCCTCAAAAAACAGGAATAGAATCCCGCCATACAGCCAGGTCCAGGGTCATGCAGTTGGAGCCTGGCAACAAACGCGGATTAGCAGTCACGCTTGAAACTGCCGGTTTCGAGGTAATGGACAACCTGGTCGATCACCTTGTTGTTGCGCATCATTAAGGCATGCGTGACCGGCATTTCAAGGTGATCGTTCATGCCTTTGAGCCTGGTATTGTCGACCGAAACCTTGCCATCGTCAGTGCCCGGAATCATAAGTGATAGGATCAGGTTGATACTTCGCGTCCCTGCGATAATGCCAAGGTCAAAGTTTGCCTGCCCAAGCTTGTTGGGAACGCTGGTCTCGCCGGTTCCAAGTTCCAATCCGGCGTCACCATGAAAAAAATAAAATCCAGGGAAATCGCGTAATTTGTCGACGACATGACTTCCCTTGTTAGGCGGCCCCAACATTACCACTCGTCCCAGGTGATCGACCTGGTGATCCTGCAAATATTGCCTCACCAGAATACCGCCCAGTGAATGGGTTACGAAATTGACTTTTTTGCCCGGCGGGCAAGACTGCAAGGCCGGCGTTATCGCTTCCTCGGCGAGGGTTGCAACATTTTTGCGGTTTGATGCATAGCTGACATTTTGTACACAATACCCATTTTTTAACAGCGCCTGTTCGATCTTTGCCATCGACTTGTCGCTACGCCCCAGGCCATGCAACAAGACTACACAATCGGCGAAAGTCGGCATGGTAAGGTCGTAGCTTTCAATGCCTGAGGAGTTTCTTAACCCGCGATTTCATCGGTATCATACTGCCCGGATAGTTTACGACGCACATGCGACCAGGACATTCCGACGGCAAGCACCGCGGATAATACGAACAGGGCGACCCATTGAATGACGGTGGTATCGTCGAGCGAGAAACGACCCCATTCGATAAAC
>CAZAVY010000031.1:0-31854 GCA_964488685.1 uncultured Gammaproteobacteria bacterium | reverse complement strand
CGTCTATACAACCGGTGACCGGGTTCGGTCTGCGCTTCAGATCGTTGGCGTTAACCCCGGGTTCACTTCGGCTGCGAGCTGTATGTTGATGTTGTTTGAAGCCGATCACCACGACCCGAAACAGGCCATGATTTTCTCCGATTGCGGCCTGATAGTCGACCCGGACGCCGAACAGCTGGCCGAGATCGCGATTGCGAGCGCGCAATCGGCGCGCCGCTTTCTGGGTAGCGATCCTCGTGTTGCGATGCTGTCGTTCTCTACCGATGGCAGCGCCAGTCATCCCATGGTGGAGAAGATCCGCGAGGCAACACAGATAGCGCGCCGGCAAATGCCCGGCACCCCGGTGGAAGGTGAAGTTCAGCTCGATGCAGCGATCATGCCGTCAATCGCATCACAGAAAATATCAGATTCCCAGATCGGTGGTTGCGCCAATGTTTTGATATTTCCTGATCTGAACGCGGGAAATATCGGATACAAACTGGCCCAGCGATTTGCTGGAGCTGTCGCTATCGGACCCATTCTGCAGGGCTTGAATCGTCCCGCCAATGATCTCTCCAGAGGTTGCAGTACCGACGACATCTATAACCTGATTGCACTCACCGCGGTCCAGTCTCAGGAATGATTGCCGCCGCCCTCGAAATTCGTTAGTTATCATGCCGGGGTTGGTGCAGATTGTTGGCGGGCAATAATGGCTTCCACGCACGGGAACCAACGCCCGAGCGTTAACTAAGGTCAGGACCGCCGCATAGATTCGGCTGAGTAATTCACACTCCAATCCCTATGAAGTCCTCTGCGCGAAAGCGAGAACCTCCCGAAGGTGGCGCGTTACAAGATTCCGCTTTCGCGGGAATGACGAAGTGATCGCGGGAATGACTCTTACTACCGTCTTCTCCGCAAAAACGGGGGTCTTGAAACAACTTCTCCCAGGCAAGCCATGTCATCCACACAATTCCCCGACACGAGTGTGCGGTTGTGTTGAAAAAAAGCTCAATCATTGGACAGGACTGCCGATACCCGCAGCATCGATTACACATTTATACAAGAATGCAATAGGACGGAGGTTTGGTTGCGTGAATAAAGATATGAATATTCTTATTGTCGACGACTTTTCGACAATGCGCCGCATCATCAAGAATTTACTGCGCGACCTGGGTTTCAATAACACCTCGGAAGCCGATGATGGACAATCTGCGTACCCGATGCTGAAATCAGGCAAGTTTGATTTTCTGGTGACCGACTGGAATATGCCGGGCATGGATGGGTTGACGCTGCTGAAAACCGTTCGTGCCGATGATGCCTTGTGCGATATGCCGGTACTGATGGTAACTGCGGAAGCCAAACGCGAACAAATCGTCGTTGCCGCCGAGGCCGGGGTTAATGGTTACGTGGTCAAACCTTTTACCGCGGTGACGCTTAAGGAAAAGATCGAGAAAATTTTCCAGCGCCTCGAAGCTTAAACGGTAACCAATATGCCTGGCGAAACTAACCACATGCAGCGGATAGGTTGCAACACCACCGCTCAAGACCCGGATTCCGGTTCGACTGACAACGAGTTAATGACCGAGCCGGCCTTGCCAGGGGATTCATCCCTGTATCAGGAACTCGGCAAGTTAACTCGCGAAATTCACGACAGCATCAGCGTTTTTGCTCATGACAAACGAATTTCGGAACTCGCCCAGGATGAAATCCCGGATGCCAGGGACCGGTTGAAATTTATCGTCACCAAGACTGGTGAGGCCGCACATCGAACCATGACCGGCGCCGAAGCAACCGCATCGATTGCCGGCACATTTATCGACCAGGCGCAAATTATGCGCAAACGCTGGCAACAGTTTTCAG
The DNA here is from genome assembly GCA_964488685.1 of uncultured Gammaproteobacteria bacterium. Lineage (GTDB taxonomy): Bacteria > Pseudomonadota > Gammaproteobacteria. Next base: position 30,015 of record CAZAVY010000031.1, on the reverse strand, counting down.
ATCGGGAGTTATCGAAGCAGGGGTTTTGCGAACTAGTTCAAAACCTGGACCGGTTCCTGGCAACGATTGAAACCGATTCGCAGACGATCAACGGAAATATGACAGAAATCATGTTGGCGCAGGATTACCAGGATATAACCGGTCAGTTGATCAAACAGGTGACCACCATGGTTCAGGAGATCGAGGAAAAGCTGGTGCGTCTGATTACGATAACGGGCGTCGGCACGCAATCGACAAAGCCCGGCGAGACACAATCAGCTGAAACCCCGGTCGGACCGCAATTACCGGGTGAGTGCAATAAAAATGTGGTTCATTCACAGAATGACGTGGATGACCTGCTTGCAAGCTTGGGATTTTAGGTGCAATTATGACTATCGATTTAAACGATGAAATTTTACAGGACTTTCTGGTCGAGGCCGGCGAGATATTGGAATTGCTGGATGAGCAACTGGTTGATCTGGAGCAGACCCCGGACAATGGTGATTTGCTTAACGCTATCTTTCGTGGATTCCACACGATAAAGGGCGGGGCCAGCTTTCTTGCGCTGACGAACCTGGTCGGGGTATGTCATATAGCTGAAGATGTTTTCAATCTGCTGCGGAATCGGGAAATTGAATTGTCCGCGCACATGATGGATACCTTTTTACGGGTCCTGGATGAAGTCAATACAATGTTTGCGCAAATTCGCGAAGGCACCGATCCCGAGGCGGCACCACCGGAACTTATTCAGAAACTAGTCGCGATGCAAAACCCGGCTTCAGATACCGATACGGTTGAAGCGCTGCCCGGGGTTGCTGTCGAGAAATCAGATCCCGACAATGACGATGGTGGGTCTGTTGATTTAATGGATTCGATGTTCGAGAAAGTCACCGCGTCCGAAACCGGGAGCGACGTCGAGCCTGAAATTTCCGCTAACGATGACAGTATTACTGATGATGAATTCGAATCGCTGCTTGATTCTTTACAGGGACAAAACGGGAACGGCGACAGTCAAACCGGAAACGTCACTCCGGTTGTGGCGCAGAAACCGGGCGCGACCCCCGGCGACGATGAAATAACCGATACCGAATTTGAAGATCTGCTCGATCATATGCACGGCAAGGGAAAGGGTCCGGCAGGATCCACCAATGCAGATGCGACCAATAGGGTGAATCAACCGGTATCAAAGCCTCGGGAGTTTACCGTCGCCAAATCGGATTCCTCATCCACGAATAGTAAACAGGCATCGCCCAAAATGACCGCCGAAGCCACGGTGCGGGTCGATACCACAAGGCTCGACCAAATTATGAATCTGGTGGGTGAACTGGTTCTTGCCCGCAATCGCCTGAATACACTCAAAGAAACATTTGAAGATAGCCGGGTGCACCAGGCCATTGCCAATCTCGATGTCGTCACCGGCGATTTACAAACCGCCATTATGAAAACACGGATGCAGCCCGTGAAAAAAGTATTCGGCCGATTTCCACGCGTGGTTCGGGATCTTGCCCGAACCCTGGGTAAGGAAGTGGAGCTCGAAATGGTAGGGGAAGATACCGACCTGGATAAGAACCTGGTTGAAGCGCTTGCCGATCCATTGATTCACCTGGTCCGCAATTCCGTTGACCACGGAATCGAATCCCCCGCACAGCGCAAAGCAGCCGGTAAATCCGATGTCGGCAAGGTCGTGTTGACCGCAAAACAGGAAGGTGACTGTATCTTGCTGTCGATATCGGACGATGGCGCCGGTATGGACCCCGAGATACTACGACAAAAAGCCATTGATTCCGGTATGTTGGATGCCGAAACCGCAATGCGCCTTGACGACAAAGGCTGTTTCGATCTTATTTTTATGCCCGGTTTAACCACCAAACAGGATATTTCCAATGTATCAGGACGCGGGGTCGGGATGGACGTAGTGAAGACTACCATTACCCAGCTTAACGGTTCTATCGAAATCGATTCGGTGATCGGAGAAGGCACCCTGCTTCAAATCAGGGTGCCGTTGACCCTCGCCATCCTGCCGACCCTGATGGTTCAGCTGGGAAGTCGAAAGTATGCGTTGCCGTTGTCGTCGGTCAGCGAAATATTTGAATTGAGTTCGAAACAAATCAACATAGTTGATGGTCATGAAGTTGTGATTAACCGAGGCAAGGCTCCCCAGATCTTCTATTTGCGAAAATGGTTACTCAACGGATCCGCCGATACAGAGCCCGGTTCCGACGAATCCCAGGTCATCATGGTCCAGGCGGGGAGTCACGGTGTCGGATTGGTGGTTGACCGGGTGATCGGACAGGAAGAAGTTGTCATCAAGCCGCTGGATAAGTTGTTGCAGGGTTTGCCGGGCATGGCCGGTTCCACGATTACCGGGGATGGCAATATCGCGATTATTCTCGATGTCCAGGGCCTGCTGCATCATTATGCCCAATGAAAACCTGGGCTGTTATCAACCAGAAGGGTGGTGTCGGTAAAACCACGACCACAATATCCCTCGCTGGGCATTTATGCGCCTCCCCCGGGCGACAACTATTGGTTGACCTGGACCCGCACGGATCCTTAACCAGTTATCTCGGTTACGATCCGGATAACATTGAAACCGGAATTTTCAAACTGTTCTCAAGCCCAACCACCAGCCAGGCAGAAATTGCGCGCATGTTACTGCCAACCTCGCTGCCAAATACCTGGCTGTTTGCGGCTTCTTCGGCACTTGCAAAAGTTGATCGACAGGTCAGCACCAGTACTGGAAAAGGACTGGTGGTGGCGCAGGCTATCCGTAGCGTGACTGACAAATTTGACTATTGCATTGTGGATAGCCCGCCGATGCTGGGCACCCTGATGATCAATGCACTCGCGGCCTGCGACCAGCTTCTGATTCCCGCGCAAACCGATTACCTGTCGATCAATGGTTTGCAGCGTATGGTGCATACGCTGGGCATGGTGGCAAAATCGCTGGCATATAAAACGCCTTATTTGATTATACCGACCATGTTCGACAAACGGACGCGCGCGTCAATCGATGCATTGCAAAAGATGAAAGCGACCTATCAATCCCGGGTATGGCCTTCGGTTATTCCGATCGATACTCGATTCAGGGATGCCAGCAATGCCGGCGTTCCTCTATCCAGCTATTCACCCGGGTCCAGGGGAAGTCAGGCCTATCAGGCACTACTTGAGTATATCCTGGGCCAGGCCGATCAGGAACAACTCGACGATAACCAGCAGCTCCGGGGAAACGCTACGGAGAAGACGGTAGTACGAGTCATTCCCGCGCTAGCGGGAATCTTGTAACACGCCACCGTCGGGAGGTCCCGCTTTCGCGGGAAAGACGGTAGTACGAGTCATTCGCAGGGAAGACGGATCGCTGTTTTCTCGGTGCTCCACCGAATCAACCATTAAGCTTTTCTGGATCCGGTCGATAAAGCCGGTAACGCCCCACACTGGAACTATACATGGCCATACAGCAAGCCGAAATCGCCCAGGAACGAAAGCAGTACGTAACTTTTATGCTCGAAGGCGAGTGTTACGGTATCGACGTAATGAAAATTCAGGAAATACTACGCGAAACCGAAATTGCCCCGGTACCGGGAGCACCGTGTTATGTCAACGGCATCATTAATTTAAGAGGCAATGTTGTCAGTGTGGTCAGTGCCCGCAACCGCTTCGGTTTGCCGGATTGCAAGAACACCCACCTGACCCGCATTATTGTGGTCGAGATTCATCAACAGATTCTCGGAATTATGGTTGATAGCGTCTCCGAGGTGATCGATATCGATCCTTCTGAAATAGATGTCACGCCCCATGTCGGCGATGACGAAACATCGGCCTATATCGAGGGTGTGATCTGTCGGGAAGAGACAATTCTCACCCTGATCAATATCGATAAATTGCTGGTGATCCCAGCCGTTGCCCTGTCGACCGTACCAAAATTGTCGAGGTTTTCGGCTCCGATTAACATCAAATAACGTTAAAGTTATATTTCGTTTGGACGTTACAACAGATGCAGAACCAACTATCAGGTTATCTCATGAAAAACAGTTTATTCTGGCGTCTTTTCTTTCCTGTTATCAGCATTGTAATCGTCTTTCCGGTGTTGGTTAGCAGGTATGTTCCCGGTCCATTCCGTGGCTACGCCGAACGCGATTCCATCAAATCGGCCGAACGCACGATCAACCAATTCAAAGCCATTTCCAATTGTTACACCAAAGTTGTCGTTGCCAAGGTCATCTGCCGCGCCGCTTCAAATCTGGTAGCGGCAACGTATCTGGCGGGCAGACGGATCCTCACATGGAACTGGAAAACAGGTAGATTTATATTATGTCTAGATTATTAAAATCGGTTGATGATCGAACTCGTCTGGCAGGGACTAACAGGATCGAGATTCTGCTGTTCAGCCTGGGTAAAGCTCAATCCAGCGATCGCGCAGAAGTGTTCGGAATTAACGTCTTTAAAGTCAGAGAAGTGATGCTGGTTCCGCAGATAACCCATGCCCCGGATATGCCGGGCATGCCGGACGCGCTGGAGGGTATGGTCAGCCTCCGCGGTAATACGATACCGGTAATCAATCTGATCCGGTATTGTGGGTTCAACAGCGAAATTGCGCCCGGTATTATGATTGTCACCGAATACAATAACAATATTCAGGGGTTTCTGGTGGGTGGAGTCGATAATATTGAACGTCTGGCCTGGGAAGATATCAAGACACCTCCAACCATGATGGACTGCCAGCATGGCGGCCTGATTACTGCCGTTACCGAAGTGGATGATAAGGGTCTGGTCATGATTATGGACGTTGAAAAAGTCCTGGCCGATGCCGCCGGTTTGTACCACGATGAAAATATTTTTCAGGGGATTCCACATATCGGAGACCAAAACCGAAGCATTATTTATGCGGATGATTCCAGCGTCGCCAGGGAACAAATCAAGCGTACCCTGGATGAAATGGGGGTTGAATCTTTCGCCGCGATCAACGGGTACGAGGCATGGAAACTATTGCAGACAATTGCCGATAACGCCGAATCCGAAAACAGGCCGGTCAGCGATCAAATCCAGCTTATTTTAACGGATATAGAAATGCCGGAAATGGATGGTTACGTACTCACCCGTAAAATCAAGGACGATTCACGCTTCAATGATATTCCGGTTGTCATGCATTCCTCACTGAGCGCCGAGGCCAATCAAAATCTGGGCAAGGGCGTTGGCGTCGATGCCTATGTGCCAAAATTCAGACCACAGGAACTGGCCAAGACCATAATACGGCTGATGGCAAGATCGGGTAGTGGTTCGATATAGATACTGGCTCCAGCGCCCGGTTTCCGGCAGGCCAAGTTTCAATTTTGGGCGCCAAGCCCGATGCCATACGCGATGCGCGCTGACATCGGGCAAATTATCGGCCCACCGGGCTTTACCTTAGGCAGCCACAGATCACTTAAGATTCCCGAAACATCGCCGATAGGAACAGTATGGTAATGGATGAATTAAAACCTCGCCACATTGTCACGGCATTTTATATACGATTTTTGAATCCCGACCAGACGGAGAAACCGTAATGAGTCTCAGCAGGAAAATGATTTTTGCCGCAGTGATTTTTAGCGCAGCGCCAGTTCTCATCGCCAGCCTGATCATTGGCAAAATCGCGGTCGACAAAAGTTCAGCGGCCCTCGAATCTGTCGCCAAGGAGCGTTTGATCGCTCTAAGAGATACGCGCAAGGTGCAACTGAGTGGATACATAGAAACCATCCAGAACCAGGTCCAGAACCTGTCCGGTTCCGCCATGGTGATAGAAGCAATGGAGAAATTTCAGGCTTCGATCAGCGAATATGATGCCGCCAGCAATCAGGAACTGGCCAACTGGAAAAATAATCTCAGCGACTACTACCAGAATCAGTTCGGCAGGGAATACGCGCGCCGCAACCCTGGAGAATTGAGTAATACCCGATCACTGCTGGCTGAACTCGACGATACCGCCATCGCCATGCAATACCGATATATCGGCGATAATACCTATCCCCTGGGTGAAAAAGATGCACTGTATGATGCCAAGGATGGTACCCGGTACTCCAGCCTGCACGCCCACTATCATCCGTTTTTCAGAGATTTTTTACAGCGCTTCGGTTACTACGATATTTTTCTAGTCGATCAACAACAGGGAAGAATCGTTTATTCCGTTTTCAAGGAACTGGATTTTGCCACTTCGTTAAAAACCGGATCCTATGCCGACAGTGGCATCGGCCAGGCGTTTGAGGGTGCCAGCCAGGCCCGCCAGAAATCGGATATCACCTACGCGGATTTCGCACCCTACGGCCCTTCCTACCAGGATCCGGCGGCGTTCATCGCGTCACCGATATTCAAAGACAATAAACAAATTGGCGTACTGATTTTCCAAATGCCGATCGACCGGATCAATGCCCTGATGACTCAAAACGAACAGTGGGCCGAAGCCGGTTTGGGTGCATCGGGCGAAACCTACCTGGTCGGGCCCGATCTTAAAATGCGCAGTATCAGCCGGTTTTTAGTCGAGGATAAAGAGGGTTACCTCGCTGCCATTCTTGAAAATGGCGAGACTCCTTTAGCCGTCGAACTGATCAACGCCAAAAACACCAGTATTGGTTTGCAAACTGTTGACACCCAGGGCAGTCGTGCCGCCCTGAGCGGTGAAACCGGATATGCCCTTTTCCAGGATTTTCGCGGCGTATCGGTACTTTCCGCCTATACATCGATCGAGATTGCCGGTCAGACCTGGGCCCTGATGGCCGATATCGATCACGAGGAAGCCCTGGCAGAGGCAAGTTCCCTGGCGTCAGTTCTCAGTTACTGGATCACGGTCACGAGTATTATCCTGATTGGTCTGTCCGCAGTGATCGGAACCTGGCTCGCTCGTTCCTTAGCGAAGCCCATATTGAACCTCACCACTACCATAAGACAGATTGAATCCGAGTCAGACCTGACCCGGCAGGTCGAGGTTGATCGCAGTGACGAGCTGGGTGAAGCCGCAGAAAGCTTAAACAGCATGTTACGGAAATTCCACGGCAGCATCCACAACGTTGATGAAACCATCGGACAATTGGTCGACACCGCGGCCCATACCTCGGAGGTTTGTGAGCAAACCGACAAGGCTATTCAAAACCAGCTTTCGCAAACAACACTGGTCGCAAACTCGATGGGTGAAATGAACTCCTCGGTGCAAGATATTGCCGACAACATCAATGAAACCGTCGCGGTCGCAACGGAGGTTAACGAACAAACCAATAAAGGCCGCCAGGCGATGAAGCGGACCACGCAAAAAACCAATAACCTGGTAACAGAAATAGAACATGCATCCCAGGTAATTACCGACCTCGAAAAAAACAGCGCTCAAATCGGCGCGGTGCTCGATGTCATAAGGGGTATCGCCGAGCAGACCAACCTGCTGGCCCTCAATGCCGCTATTGAAGCAGCAAGGGCGGGCGAACAGGGCCGCGGTTTCGCGGTCGTGGCCGACGAGGTCAGGAGCCTTGCCAGCCGCACCCAGGAGTCGACCGAAGAGATCGATCAAATGATTCAGTCGCTGCAAAGCGGCACCCGCGAAGCGGTATCAGTGATGGAGCAAAGCAGGGGCCATGTCAACGATACCGTTGAACAGGTATCGACGATTGACAGTTCCTTCAACGCCATTTCAACCTCGATCGAAAAAATCAATGCAATGGCGGCTCAGGTCGCGGCCGCGGTAGCGCAACAAACCCTGGTCACCGCAGAAGTCAACAGCAACATCGAGCAGATCAACTTGATGACACAGGAAACCGCTGCAGCCATGAAAATAGCTTCGGGGGCCGAGAAAAACTTGTCGGCTCTGGTCGTCAATCTTCGGCAACTGGTGGGGCAATTCAAATTATGATAAAGCCGGATCACAAGAAAATGCGGCTCTATATTTCACCGGGGAAGTAATCAACATGAAAATAATGAACAAATTTTCCATTCGACATATTGTCTGGGCAGGATTCGGACTTTTACTAAGCTTGCAGGTATTTACAGCGGTTATTGCCTGGTGGGATCTGGGCAACGCGGCCGCTGCTGTAAGTAAGATCGTCGATCAAGATCAACCGGCGGTGGCGGCTTCGATGGCCTTGACCACGGAATTTGAACGCGCTTCACGGGCGATGGGATTTTACCTTTTGACCCAGGAAAATCGCCATAAAGAGAATTTCGTTGCAAGTGTCGATAGTATTGTTTCCCGGTCAGCACATCTGATCGAACTGCCGACAATAGCGAGTGATCCCAACTCTTTGGCGTTGGCAAAATCGGTACAGGCGCTGGTGGCGGATATGCTTCGGTTCCGCGAGCATATGATTTTACTGGCCGAAAACCCGGGCAAAAATATGCCGGCACACGCGCTTTCCCAGGAAACGCTCGATCCCTGGACGGTAGAATTTTTATCAGCCTCCGGTGTAATGCTGGCACAGTCGCAGGAGATGGTGCAGGAAGCAATGAACCAGCAGGCGCGGGTTGACAAGGCGATACTCTCGACCTGGCAGGATGCCGGAAAGATCCGCGCATCCTATTTCCAGGTGCTGATCAATATTCGCGGTTATCTGGCTTTCCGGAACGCCGATTTAAAGGAAAATTTTACCACCTATTGGACGGATGTAATCAGCATTTTAACAAGAATGCGCGGCTACGAAGATGCGCTTTCGCTGGAACAGCTCGATGCCCTTGATTCGATGACCGCCGTAGTTGAAAAAATTGGCCCGGAATTTGACCGGATGTTCGAGATACACGGGGGCGAACACTGGCGCGAAGACGCCTACCTGATCCGCAATGACATCGGTAAGTTGATGCTCCAGGTCAACACTTCCCTGACCGCATTGGTGAAACAGCAGGAATCCCTGATGAGTGAAGACAATATAGCATTGACCGGGAAAATCAGCAGCTTTCAAAACCTGATGGTGCTCATTCTAGGACTGGGATTACTACTCGGCATTGCGGTGGCTTATCTTTCCGGAAGCCAGGTGGTTAAGCTGGTCGAATCCGTTGGTGCCGGTCTGCGGATTATCGCCGGGGGTGATTTGACCCATCATCAGGATGGGGAGACCTGTACCCGTGAGGGCAAGCAACTATCGAACTCGATTAACTCGGTTTCAGAGTCACTGCGTAAAATTGTCGGGGATATCACCCAGGTCTCCGATAAACTTTCGGGTCATTCCGATCAGCAGTTGAAATCGGCTTCTGAAACGCAGCAACGGGTGAAGAAACAACGAGATGTGTTTTCGGATATTGACAATGTCATCGGCAAAATATCCACCAGTGTTTCAGAGGTTTCGACGCATGCGCACCAGGCATCGGAATCCGCCATCGCGGCCGACGACGAAGCCGGCCAGGGGTTGGTGGTGGTGTCGCAGACACAGAATACCATCACCCAGCTCACCGAGGCGGTCGAGCATGCCGCCGACGTGGTTAAGACCTTTGAAGCCGAAAGCGATCAAATCGGCACTGTTCTCGATGTAATCAAGGGAATCGCGGAACAAACTAACCTGCTGGCATTGAACGCCGCTATAGAAGCGGCGCGCGCAGGCGAGCAGGGGCGCGGTTTTGCGGTGGTGGCCGATGAGGTACGGACACTCGCCAGTCGTACCCAGGAATCGACCACGGAAATTGAAGCGATGATCGAACAGCTGCAAACAGGCGCCTCCAGGGCGGCCAGCATCATGCGACAAAGTACGACCCAGGCGCAGGCCGGTGCCGAGGATGTTGTCAAGGCTTCCGAATCACTGCAACGCATTGCTCAGGCGGTGGCGCAGATTCGTGACATGAATGCGCAGATCGCATCGTCAACCGAAGCCCAGTTAGAGATGACTGCGAGCGTTTCTGGAAGTATCGGCAATATGGTTGAGAGCCTTAAAGCGGGTACCAGGGGTGCCGAAAACCGCGTCACAAGCGGGCACGAGCTGATGGGCATGGCCAGTGAACTGGACAACCTCGTGGGGCAGTTCAAAACCTGAAGATTATCCCTGCGAATCGCAACAGGGATAATCTTCAAGTTAAAGAAAGCCTGGGTTCAGCCGATATTTGAATTAAACGTATTTCGGAATACAGTTCCGGAGGAAATCAAAGCATGTTTGTCAGGAAAAAGTTTTTGCACGATCTCCAGCGACATAACGCGGTTCTCGAGCAACGCTGCGCAGATCAAAACGAAGACATCGAATCGGCGCGAGCGCGCATCTCGGAACTGGAACAGGCTGCGTTCGGGAAACGGATGATCGAGCAGCATGATGAAACGGCAATGAAATTAAATATTGATGTCCTCAGATCGGTGCCTGAAGTCCGGGAAAATATCGCGCGCAAGGCAGAATGCATGCTGCAGGAACGCGATAATGTTAAAAACTCCACCACTATTTTTAACCAGACATCATCCAATATGAGTACCTTGATAAAAGGCCTGGACGATGTCAGTGCCGAGGTCGGAGTGACCCACCATGAAATCTCTAAATTGCGCGGGGTTGCGGATAAAATTACAGAGTTCGTCGGCATCATCAACAACATTTCCGAACAGACCAATCTTCTGGCGTTGAACGCTGCCATCGAAGCCGCCAGAGCGGGTGAACAGGGGCGCGGTTTTGCGGTGGTGGCCGACGAAGTGCGTACCCTGGCAGGGCGCGCCAGTAACGCCAGCGCGGAAATTGCCAATCTGGTCGGTGAGATCGGTCAGAGCACCCAGGACACCAGTAACAGTATTTCGAACACTTTAGGGCGATGCGAAGTTATGCTGGAGCGGGCAAACGAAACCGGTGTCAGCCTCGATCTTCTGATCGATCATTCCCGGTCGATGCACACAACCATAACCGCGGAAGCCATGGGTTGTTTTATCGAAACGGTAAAGATGGATCATATCACCTGGAAGCACGATGTCTATCACCGCTGGTTCGATCGCAAGGGCGCGGGAGGCGAGGTCACCGATCATCATAAGTGCCGCCTCGGAAAGTGGTATTACGAGGGAGACGGTGCCAAAAACTTCAAACACTTACCGAGTTTTGCAGCGTTACGGGATCCCCACGTCGGTGTGCACCAGTACGGCCTCAGCGCTCTCGAGCACATGGAGTCGGGTGACCTGGAAAGCTCGATCGAAGCGCTCAAAACCATGGAAGCGATGAGTGATCAGACCATGCTATTGCTTAGCCAGTTAGAAAAGGAAATTTAACCCGGAAAATTCATAAATCATGCACAAGCTCGCTAGCCTATTGATCCCACGCTAAACATTTCCTCAGCCGCTGGAAATCGCGGGATTGCGCACTAACCTATATCTAGCCCGCGCTGGGTTTATTTTTCGGGAGATCTGGATGGGAAGGGATAGACAAGCCCGGATTTAGTATCTGTTTTACCCTCCCCGATACTACCAATTTCAGGGCGGGGGCTGGTTATTGCCGGTTTATGTACAAACTGCTGTAACTCGTCATTAAGTTCATTAACCTGTTTCCACATCAGTTCAGAAATCCTGATACAGGAGTTCAACGCATTTTTTGAGCGCCTTTTCTCCATGTTAATTTGAAATAGCAGGCCCGATAGACGTCGTTGACTGGCGTCGGGAGCATTATCGATTATTTGTTTGTTCCAAATCAGGCGTCTTGTTTCAAACGCTTGTGGGGATTCCTTAAACAGCGCGGCCCATTCTTCAAAGTCAAAATTTAAATCCTTGTCATTCAATTTGTAATCCGGTCGGTTCGCATCCACAGGCAACTACTCGAAAATCAACTTGAATCAATTAAACCACAATTGGTCGGTGAAAATCTGGAAACTGCTTAACAATTCGCCGGAATACCGTGATTTGCCTGACGTGTAAAAATATCGCTCCAACTTCTTGATTTAAATGTGGTAATGTAAAGAGAGGGTCTGGCAACAAGCCTGGCAGAGGGCTAGATCGATTCAAGCAGGGCTTTGACCCGGTCCCGCACTGCCACCATCGACTGGGGACGCTCGGCCGGATTCACCGCCATCAGGCCCTCGATCAACTGGCCGAGTTGCGGCGAGACTGTCTGCGTGATTTCGTCGACCCGAGGCGCACCGCCCGCGCGGTGCTGTGCAATGACGTCCATCGGATTGCCAATATAAGGTAAATTACCGCTGAACATGAAATAGGCGATAATCCCCAGCGAGTAGATATCGCTGCGTTCATCGGCGTCGGTTCCATCGGCTCGCTCGGGTGCGAGATAAGCCGGGCTACCGATGATTGAACCGGTCTGGGTCAGGGTCGATTCGGCCGAGGCACCCGCGGAGGCGATTCCGAAATCCACGACTTTTAAATGTCCTTCGGAATTGATCAGCACGTTGCTCGGCTTGAGATCGCGGTGAATGACTCCCTGCTCATGCGCGGCCGTCATCCCGCTTGCGATCTGGTACATAATTTTAAGCCCTTCGCGCGCGCAAAATCGATTAATCTGTTTCAGAATTACCTCGAGCCCGCGACTCTCAAAATACTCCATCGATATCGCACAGAGATCGTCCTTGAGCAGCAGGTCGTGCACCCGGATGACATTACGATGCCCAACCTTGCGCGAATACTTGACCTCGCGCTTGAAGCGTTCAGTCGAGCGCTTGTCGGCAGTCAACTCGGGTAGCATGAATTTCAGTACCAGCGATTCGTCGACCATGTCATCTTCGACCAGCATGACCCGACCCATCATCCCACGCCCGATTTCCTGTTTGATGTGGTAGCGCTCCATCCAGACCGCGCCGGGTTTGAGCATTTCCAGCGGCGAGATTGCCACCGTGAGTCGCGCGGTTGCAGCGGAACCGGTGCCGGCCGATACATCAGCCTCGACGGCCCGAGTGCTTGAAGTATTATCGATCTGGACATCAGGCAAATCGTAATCCCTGGTAATCTGGATTATCAATTCCCGGGCAAAACTCTTCAGCTCTTTGACCAGGGTCGGAATACTCCACAGGATATTGTCACGCACGTTGCTGGCGTGCTTCTCGCTGACGATTTTTTCGATGGTTTCCAGTGCCGACCGCTGTACGTTGGCCTGCTCATTTTTAAGCCCGTCGAAGGCAATTTCCAGGCCTTTGGCAAAGCCGAGTTGCCTGACCGCGCGCAACACCAGCACGAAGTCATCGGGATAGGCCTCAACCTGCTTTTGCAAGATTGCGATGGCGCCACGATTGGTCGACCTGGCCAGTGACTGGATGGTGCGTTCCCGGACCTGCCAACTATCGCTCAGCGCGAACTCTTCGAGCCTTCCCAGATCTTCATCGCCGATCAGATTTATCACCAGGGTTTGCGCGGTACTACGCACAAATTCCAGTTCGTGGCGGGTTAACTCGCCCGCCACTTCAGACATGTTTTCCTCGGCAAATTTTTGCACACAGGCGATGGCTTGCTGCTGGTTCCAGTCGTCTTCAAGCAGCAGGCGCTTGAGAAATTTTTCGAAATTTACCCGATCCGCATTGACGACGACGATACGGGCAAAGAATTCGTTTAATTCGACCGATTTTGACGTCAGATAGGCTGACAAATGGGGTACCAGTTCAGCATTGGCCTGTTTGGCGACAATCTTGAGCACGTATTCCAACTCGACGCCGGTCATGGTTTCGGTATAAGGCAGTAACACCGACACATCGAAATCGATCTTCAAGCGATCCAGGGTTTTAAGCGCTTCGAGGATTACGACCTTGTTGGAGTCGGTTAGAAAACGGGTAACGATGAGTGGGATTTTGGGCTCGTGAACGGTACCGAAATAGTTCAACAACTTTATTTTATATTCAGGGCTGTCGATCTTGTCTAGCTGGAAGCTCAGCTTCGACAGGTCGACCGGTTTTTGGGTGCCGGCCAGCAGTTTTAACAGTTGGATCGCGTACTCGGGATCCAGTTTTATCGAGTGGTTGACAATGTCTTCCGGTTTGAGCAGGTGCTTTTGTGAATCGAGCACCTCGATGACATCATTCGGAGATGCTCCCGGTTCATGTAATCGCTGGAATAGTTTGACCGAATTTACGGTGGCGGCGCGCGACAGGATATCGCTCGCGGCGACGCGGAACTCCGTTTCCTCATGCGCTAGCACGTCGAGAAAATAATCTTCCGAGAACCCTTCCGATTGGCGGCAAATATTTTTCAGCGACTGCCGGTACGGTTCTTCCACCTGTGTAATCGTGGTTAGAATTTTGTCCAGATTGGCGTCGACCACATCCTCGAGTTTCTCGATCAGCGCCAGGCCTTTGTTGCCGCCGAGGTCTTTGCATTCAAGAAACTGTTTCAAGGTTCGACTGAATAAAATATTTCCGATTTTTGCCATATCGAGCAGTAATACCTTGCAGGGGGTCGACCTGCTCTATTTCCCAGAAGTGTTTGCTATCTAAAAACTTGAGTATAGATGAGTATCGAATAACAAAAGTAGCAAAAATCCATTTTTTTCAACCATTTGCGCGCATTTAAAAATGCTCGCAGATGGAACCGACGCTGCGCCCATTGCTGAAACGGATAGTACGGAGGCCCTTCGAACGGATAGACGGGTTTCAGTGCAAGCTCGTCAGCGAGCGTCTCCGCTACCCGACAGCTCCATCGGTCCAGCGGATGCGGTTCACCATCGAGGTATTCCGGGGACCGGCTGAATGGCTGAATGGCTGCCAGTAGCTCGAACCGATGTTCCCGACCAGGGCAAGCGCCGGGGTGTCGTCGTCAAACCCATAGGTTTCGATTTCCTGCACGCTTAAGCGGGCCACACCGCGAACAAACAAGCCGTGTTTTTGCAGTCTGGATGCCAGACTCACGCGCTTGATTCCGAGTGCCAGTCACAGGCCGGACCGATCGCGGTTGCGATTACGGTAGACTCGAGAAACAGTTCGCCATCGGTTTCATCCTGCACATGCACATCGTCAAATTGGATCGTCACGGTAGGCTCGATAGCTCCGGCGTCGAGCGCTTTTTGCTGCGCCAGTTTCAACACAATTTGCTGTGCCTCCTGCCGGGCGGCGTCGAGGCTTTCGAAATGCCTTGGTTGGTCCTGGTGGAACAGGCAGAAGGTCCCATGTTGAGGTTGTGTAACCGTCACCTGGGCCCGTTGGATCACACTACCCATTACCGCTCCGAAGGCATTGGCGACCTCGGCATGCTCGGGCAGATGCAATCCGATGGACATACTGTCGGCAACCTCTCGATAATAACTCGCCGCCGGGGCGCCAACTGCCACAATCGGGTAGTCACTGGCAAAATCGAGTTTAAACAAAGGTTTTCGGGACGTCCCCCGGTCACCTCCGATCACCATGCGGGTAACGGTATCGACGATACCACCCGCCCTGGCGGACTTTCCGGTCAAGTTGAATTGGTCCAGCCCGACCTCGATCAGCAAGCGCCGTATGGTCGCGGTGACCAGTTCGAAAACCTCGCGACAGGCGGCTTCGACATCATTGCTATCCCATTTTCCATAACCATAGAGGAAGCGCATCTGGCGCATCCAGATCCGCGCCGAAAGTTCGGCCGCTGGCGTATTCCAGTGGGTATTGATGCCCAGCACGTGAACTGCGTCGGTTGGCGTAAATCCGCTATAAATAGCAAGCCCGAGTCGCTTCAGCCTGGCCAGCGCACGCGCGTAGCTGCGATCCTGTTGTACCATCGCATCGAGCTCGACCGGTTTCTCGGACAGCAATTCCCAGGCTTCGAGCTCGACCGGATTGAGTTGGTTGAGCAGGGCCGGGTTGTTTTCGAGCCGCATCACGAAACGATTACTGCGCGCGCTCGCCATGCCCTCGAGTTGCGCTTCGAGTTTCGGCACCACCTCCGGGTAGAGATGCGCCAGCAGGCTGGTCGGAACGACCCGGCGCGGACCTACCGTCAAACCCTTGTGGCCGCCAAAACGGAGCTCGCTATCACCACCCAGCCCGATCGAATTGACGCGCACCGCTTCGACCATCGGGTGCCAGTCGCCGATGGTGGCGCCATCCTCACTGAGTTGCGGTTGACCGTTGCTGACGATCGCGATATCGGTCGTGGTACCTCCCATATCGGCGATAATCGCGTTGTCGAGCCCGGATAACCGGCAGGCGCCAATGACACTCGCCGCCGGTCCCGAGAGTACCGTGCCGATCGGTTTTTCGATCGCGTTTTCAAGACTCGCGAGCGATCCATCACCCTTCACCAGCATCAGCGGAGCATCGATCTGGTGGCGAGCGATAATCGTTTGTACCGAGCTGATCAGTTCCTTGATCGGTGGCACCATTCGCGCATTCAGCGCCGCGGTCAACGCGCGCCGCGGAGCGCCGAGACTGGAGGCGAGCTCATGACCGCAGATCACCGGCATTTCGGTGAGCTCGGTGACAAGCTGTTTGAGCCGGTTTTCATGACTCGAGTTACGCGTGCCAAACATGCTCGAAATAGCGAAGGCCGAGACCTGGTCCTTAAATTTCTCTATCGCCTTGCGGGCACCGACCTCGTCCAGGGGCTTATGCTCACGCCCGACCGCGTCGAAACCACCTTCGAGCCTGACCACCAGCGGTGCCGACAGGATTTCCAGCAGTCCGCTCTGCCTGACCTGTGCGGCGCTGTAACCCGGTAACAGTATACAGACCGGTGCACCCAGATCTTCGACCACCGAGTTGGTGGTCAGCGTAGTAGACAACGAAACCATGGTAACCTCGACAAGTGCCGTCGCCGGAAGTTTCGCAATCACATCACCGATGCCGAGACTCAGATCAAATCGCGTTGTCAGACTTTTCTCGGCATGGGTAATCTGTTTGTTGTCATCAACCAGCACCGCGTCCGTAAAAGTACCGCCGGTGTCGATCCCGAGACGAAGCGACATGAAGAACTCCCGTTTAATTCCGAAGCCGATTTTCCGGACTATATATTTACCACCTGTTTCAGTCCACGACTGTTAGTTAACCATTTGCGACATCGGCTGGATGAAACCTTAATATATGTCTGAAAGCTGTTCCCTTCCCAGATTCGATTGCGATGAAGCCGCCGCTATCCTGAAACGATTGTTCCTGCTCGAGGGCCCGCTGACGGTACTCGCGACATACAGGCTGCTGCTCGCCAATCGTGATCAACGCGCGCTGGTCGAGTATTTCGAAATCGGGTTTCGCGAACGGGTGATCCCGGTAAGGAACGAACTCAGGCGCGGCGTCATCCACAACGACGCCAACCGCGGAAACCTGTTGGTTAATTCCGACGGCTCGCAGGTAATCAGTATCATCGATTTCGGCGACATGGTGAATTCATGGCTGGTGGTCGAACCTTCGATCGCGGCAAGCTACGCGATGCTCGACCAGGCCGACCCGCTCGATATCGCACAAAAACTGTTAGCGGGCTACCACAAAATACTGCCGCTGA
Source organism: uncultured Gammaproteobacteria bacterium (assembly GCA_964488685.1). Classification (GTDB taxonomy): domain Bacteria; phylum Pseudomonadota; class Gammaproteobacteria. The sequence continues at coordinate 12,752 of CAZAVY010000031.1, read as the reverse complement.
CCGCAACTGAGATCGGTCTGGCGTTCGACCTGTTCTGCATGCGCCTGTGCATGAGTGTCTGTATCTGCGCCCACCAGAGCCGACTCGAACCCGATAACGAGTATCTACGCGTCGATGCACGCCAGAGCTGGGCACTACTGAGGGTATTGCAGGCCATCGATCACAACGATGCCCGCGAAGCACTACTTGTCGCATGTGAGCTCGCATGACGAGCTGTCGAATTTGACAGTTATGGCAGCAGTGTGCGGAAAACATTTTGACGAGCAAAAATGTATTCCACACACTGTAACCAGCATCGGGCACTTCGGATAGGGTTACATATTGGGGTAGGCGGGTCCGCCGCCGCCTTCGGGCACGATCCAGTGAATATTCTGGCTCGGATCCTTGATATCGCAGGTTTTACAGTGCACACAGTTTTGCGCGTTGATCTGTAGCGCCGGCTCGCCATCGATCTCGACTATCTCGTAGACCCCCGCCGGGCAGTATCGCTGTTCAGGGGCATCGTATTTCTCCAGATTCAGCGCGATCGGCACACTGTCGTCACGCAAACGCAAATGCGCAGGCTGGTTTTCGTCATGGTTGGTACCCGACAGGTACACCGACGAGGAGCGATCAAAACTAACCTCTCCATCGGGTCTGGGATAGTCGATTACGGGGTAGTCGTTCTTGTTACCGATTTGTTCGTGGTCGGCGTGATGCCCCATGGTCCAGGGCGCCTTGCCGCGAAACAGGTAGGTATCAAGCGCCGCGCCGATCAGTCCCCACCACAGACCTTTCCGGAATGCGGGCCGGATGTTACGCACCTTGTGCAGCTCTTGCCACAACCAGGATTGCTTCAGTTTCTGTGGATAAGCGGTCGCTTCGAGCGCGGCTCCCGGTTTCTCCCGGTCGTATTCAGCGGGCAGTAAGTCGTACACGGCTTCGGCCGCAAGCATCGCCGATTTCATCGAAGTATGGGTACCCTTGATCTTGGGTACATTCAGAAATCCGGCGCAGTCGCCGATCAGCAATCCACCGGGAAAAGTCAGTTTGGGAATTGATTGCAAGCCCCCCTCGGTGATGGCACGCGCACCGTAGGCTACGCGGCTGCCACCTTCGAAGATTGGCCGTATATGCGGATGGTTCTTGAAACGCTGGAATTCATCGAACGGACTCAAGTGTGGATTGCGGTAGTCGAGTCCGATCACAAATCCAACCGCAACCTGGTTGTTTTCATTGTGGTACAGAAAAGAGCCACCGTAGGTATCGGACTTGAGCGGCCAGCCGATGGTATGCAGCGTCGCACCCTCGTCATGCACCTCGGGTTTAACATCCCAGATTTCCTTGATGCCGATACCATAGGTTTGCGGTTCAACCTTATCGCGCAAGTTGAATTTCTGCATCAATTCACCACTGAGCGAACCGCGACAGCCTTCGGCGAAAACGGTCTGGCGACCGATCAACTCGATACCGGGTTCATAGTTATCGGTCGGTTCGCCATCCTTGCCGATACCCATATCACCGGTTGCAACCCCCCGCACCGCACCACTGTCATCGTAAAGGACTTCCGCCGCGGCAAAGCCCGGGAAAATATTCACCGCCAGCTCTTCGGCTTGCCCGGCGAGCCAGCGGCACAGGTTGCCAAGGCTGATAATATAGTTACCCTGGTTGTGCATTTGCGGCGGGGTCGGCATCGTGATCGAACCCTTTGCCGTGAGGAATTTAAATTTATCGGACTTGACCGGAACCTTCACGGGCGCACCCTTTTCCTTCCAGTCGGGGATCAACTCGGTAAGGGTACGGGGCTCCAACACCGCGCCGGAGAGGATATGCGCGCCGACTTCGGCTCCCTTTTCGAGAATGCAGATTTCCAGTTCACGTTCCTTTTCCCGGGCCAGTTGCGCCAGGCGGATGCCCATGGTCAACCCTGCCGGGCCCGCGCCGACGATGACCACGTCAAAGTTCATTGCTTCTCTTGCCACGATTTATCCCCGGGTAGCCATTTTATTACCAACACTGCGAATTATAAATTAATCTCCCTCGAAACATACAACAGAATCTGCATGCGACCTGGATCCGCAAGTATGGCTCTGGCAAAGGCCCAGATTTGGACAATTTCCCTTGTTGCAATTCCTCCTGGTTGTTTGCTTTGCGCCTCTGCGAGCGACAAGTTACAGCCTACTGCGGTATCTTGAAGGTGATAACGAGCACATCGCGAAACGCTTCCTGATCCGATTCGATCTGCATTATCGGGGTAACGCCGTGGTACAGCCGTCGATCGTTAACCAGTACCATGTCGAATGACCGACGCAAGGTAAATTCACCCACCAACTTGTTATCGAGGTCGAATATGGTGGTTGCTCCACTTTCGATATTGACGCGCTTGATCATCACCACGATTACAAAATCGACCCCGTCACGATGCCTTCCTTCCGGTGTGGGTTTGCCGAGTTTGCCGTCCCGCGCCTCGATTCGAAACTGGTGCAGCTCGACCTGCCACTGGTAATTGCCGCTGATCCGGCTGAAAACCCGGTTACCGAATTCAAGCAAGGCAGCGACGGTCTGACTGTGCTGCAAATCATCCAGAACAGGCGCAAAATAACGCGCTACCCCCCCGTTCAGCGGATTATAATCGACCGTCTGGTAGTGCGGCTGGTAAGGCATTAACCGCGCCGGCTCAGCTGGGTTGCGAATCGCATAGGTGGCGTGTCGGCGCTTTCGGTATTTTCCGCCATCGGCCATGTATTGATCTTGCTCCAGCCGATTCCAGCTGTCGAGGAAGCCCTGGTCATCGCCAATGGGTGTTGCCGCGGTAGCCGAGAGTAGTTCGATAGCTTGCAGGGATTCGAGGAACAGAAAGTCATCTGCTGCCAGGCGCTCGACGATATCCGTTATTCGCAATTCGATAGTCTCTGCCCTGAAAACCAAATTCCGTGGCGGCAGCCGACGCCGGCCACAACATCACCTTCAGCGCAAAAATCGGGTTGTGATAAAACGATCATAATTGTCCAGTGCCTGCTCGAGCTGACCCTGGGCGACGAAAAAATCGGCAATTTCCCGGGTGTAAGCCGAAATTCGGCGAGCCATCCAGGCGTCCGATTGTTGCACTTTTGCCAACGGAAAGTTGAAGTCTTCGAGGGCACGATTCGAGCCTTCCAGGCTCATTTCAGCCGCGCGTGCAATGGTGATGCGCATCGGATCAGGATTCCTGGCCCACTGCAGGCTGGAAGCTTCGACTACATCCATAAAGGCCTGCACCATCGTCGGGTGCTCATCCATGAAGCGGGTCGGAACCGTAATGATGTCGAAAACCTTGAGACCGATTGCTTCCTGTTCGGCGCCCGTCATCAGTGGTTTGCCCAATGCAGCCATGCCGCGCAACGAACTGCCGGAGGCACAGGCCATTACCACCTCAGCCCGACCCAGCGCAGCTGCAGCCGCCGCTCCATCCGCTACCGGAACGATTTCCACCCTGGATTCATCGACACCCAGATGTTGCAGTACCCTGAGCATCCTGTAGTGGGTGACACTACCAACCCGGGTCGCAATTTTACGACCTTCCAGCTGATTCGCATTGGCGCGGCTGATCCCGGCGTCATCGCGCACGATGCAGTTATCATTGTCGGGGTAGCCGACCGCAATGCCAACCATGGTCAGATCCAGCCCGGTGGTAACCCCAACCAGGAAAGGCACATGCCCCTGTGAATAGGCGATCTGCACATCCCCCGCCGCCATTGCTGCATTCATGGCGTTACCGTTGGCGAAAGCAACCCAGTTAACCTTGAGTCCAAGCGCGTAATCGAAAGTCTTTTTGGCCTGTGAAAACTGGCTTGGAGCCGGCCAATGCTGGAAGTAGGCGACCGTTATTTCGGATAGCTTATGCTCTCCCGCCCTGACAGACGAGCCCATAAAAATCAAGGCCAGCGCAACCATGAAGCAACTAATAGTCTTCATAAAAAGGGACTCCGGGCGAGCTGCCTTTTTCAACTATCGCTCGAGGTTGCCGAGTGCGACATCGATAGAGGTAACGATTTCATCGATATCGTCTCGGGTGCATATCAACGCCGGGCTCAGGTATAGCGTGTTGTTGTATTCCCGCATACTGCGATTGGTGCAACCGATCATGACACCCTGTTTGAGGCAATCCCCGACCACCGCGGCCACGACTGACTCTTCCACCGGTTCACGGGTATTTCGATCCCTGACCAGTTCGGCCCCCACAAACAAACCCTTGCCGCGCACGTCGCCGATAATTTTATGCTTGTCCATCAAGCCGTTGAGGCAGTCCATCAAATAATCGCCCATCTGGTTTACATTGTCGAGCAGATTTTCCTGTTCGATGATACACATGTTTTCAAGTGCCGCGGCCGGGCCGGCTGCGCATCCACCGAAAGTGCTGATGTCGCGAAAGTAATGCATTTTTTCGCTGGGTTCGGCCAGAAACTCGCTAAACAGGTCTTCGGTCGTCGCCATCACCGAAATCGCGGCGTAACCGCTGGCGACCCCCTTGGCCATGGTGACGATGTCCGGCTTGACATTGTAATGCTGGTAACCGAACCATTTGCCGGTACGCCCCATGCCGCAGACCACCTCGTCGATGTGGATCAGCACGCCGTAACGGGTACAAATCTCCTGCACTGTTTCCCAATAACCTTCGGGGGGCACGATAACCCCGCCGCCCGCGGTAATGGGCTCCAGGCATACCGAACCCACGCTATCGGGACCTTCGGCAATGATTACCTTTTCCAGGTCCCTGGCCGCCTGGACGCCGTAATCAGGATCGCCACCTCGCGGATCGCGGTAAGCCAGGCAGTGTGGGATTTCGACGAATCCGGGTGTAAAAGGCCCGTACTGGTCCTTGCGTTGCGACTGCCCGCCGGCACTCAAAGTGGTAATGGTGGTGCCGTGATAATCGCGATCACGGTAGATAATCTTATGCTTCTTGCCGTCGTTCTTGAGCGCTGCGAGCTGGCGTACCAGCTTGAAACCCTTTTCGTTTGCCTCGGAACCGGAATTGGCGTAATAGACACGGCTCATTCCAGGCATTTTGTCGACCAGTTTCTCGGCGAATTGCGCACCGGGAATATTGCCCGCGGTGGTGGAGAAAAAACACATTCGGGTGAGTTGATCGCGTACCGCGTTGGCGATGCTTTCACGGCCGTAACCGACGTTTACCGTCCACACGCCGCCGGACACCGCATCGAGGTACTCGCGTCCATTACTATCTTTAACCCGCAGGCCCTTGCCTTCGACTATGACCATCGGATCGGTTGATTGCCAGGGTTTGTGCTGCACCAGATGGTGCCACAGGTGATCCCGGTCACTTCCGACAATCTGGTTGATATTTTCTGGTTTCATCACACTCTCCGTGCTACTGACTGATTATAACAAGGCTTCGGTTGAAACAGAGGCTAAATCGGATCGAACGATATACAATAGAGCCGGATAATGTCAATTAAATAGACCAATTTCGAATTCGATGCAAAACCGAAGCGGCCATATGATGTGGAACCCGTTATTTAGCATCTCCAAGGACCGAAAAATCAGCTATCAACGCTAACTTAGCGAGATGATAGTCAGCGCGATCCTCGACGACAGGTTGCCGCTGGAGATTCCGCTGCCATCGTCACGCGAACTCGCACGACACCTCGGCATCGCACGCAATACCGTGTACTTGCCTACCAGCAACTGATCGACGAGGGTTACCTGGTCTCGCGCGAACGCAGTGGTTACTTCATTGACAAAACCATGCTTGACGGGCGTGTACGGGCAGAACCGCTCAAATCAGACACCGAGCACCGACCCCCGGAATGGATTCGCCACATCAAGTTTCACCCCTCGCAGCAGCGAAACGTTGTTAAACCCGTAGACTGGAAAGACTACCCCTACCCGTTTTTGTTCGATCAACTCGATCCGGAACTGTTCCCGGTAGCGGACTGGCGAGAGTGCTGCCGCCAGGCCCTCAGCGTCAACGACATCCACGATGTAACGCCGGATCGTATCGATACCGACGATCCATTGCTAATCGAACAAATTCAGGCGCGCATCCTGCCGCGGCGCGGGGTCTGGGCGGCGCGCGACGACATTCTGATCACCATGGGAGCGCAGCATGCACTTTAATTTCCTTGCCGATCTGTTAAATGCAAACCAGATTGAACCCGGCATCAAGAAACTGGCCGCACTAATCCAGGATGGTAACTAGGGGACAGACCCTTAACTGGTATCAAAAATAGCAAGCAACTGGTACTACAACAAAACAACGGTTATCTTACATGTTAGCCGGCCACAAAAAATATCGATCTGAACCCGAGAATAACGCTATGAAAATGACCCCGAGTGAAGCCTTTGTCGAGACCCTGGTCGCCAACAATGTTACCGATATGTTTGGCATCATGGGTTCGGCTTTCATGGATGCAATGGATATCTTTGCACCCGCCGGCATCCGCTTTATTCCGGTCGTACACGAACAGGGCGGCGCGCATATGGCCGACGGTTACTCACGGGTCAGCGGTCGGCATGGAGTAGTCATCGGGCAGAACGGTCCGGGTATCAGTAACTGCGTGACCGCGATCGCGGCGGCGTACTGGGCGCATTCTCCGGTCGTCATGATTACCCCTGAATCCGGCACCATGGGCATGGGGCTCGGAGGCTTCCAGGAAGCCAACCAATTGCCGATGTTCGAAGAGTTCACCAAGTACCAGGGCCATGTAAACAACCCCAATCGCATGGCTGAATTCACCGCTCGCTGCTTCGATCGTGCAATGTCGGAAATGGGTCCGACCCAGCTGAACATCCCGCGCGACTATTTCTACGGTGAAATCGATGTCGAGATTCCGCAGCCCCAGCACCTCGACCGGGGCCCGGGTGGCGACAGGAGCCTCGGGCAAGCGGCCGAACTTCTGGCCCAGGCGAATTTCCCGGTCATCGTGTCCGGCGGCGGGGTGGTCATGGCCGATGCGATTGAAGAATGTAAACAACTGGCCGAGTGCCTCGGCGCAGCGGTGGTGAACTCGTACCTGCACAACGATTCCTTTCCATCGAATCATCCGTTGTGGTGTGGGCCGCTGGGCTACCAGGGTTCCAAGGCCGCGATGAAACTGATTGCACGGGCTGACGTCGTGCTTGCACTCGGCACGCGCCTGGGACCCTTCGGAACCCTGCCACAGTACGGCATGGACTACTGGCCGAAAGACGCCCGGATTATACAGGTCGATGCCGACCACAAGATGCTCGGCCTGGTAAAAAAGATTTCGGTTGGAATCTGCGGCGACGCCGGCGCCAGTGCCAAAGCCCTGATGGCCCGAATCGCGGAAAAATCGCTTGCCTGCGACGATTCGAAAGCAGCACGCGCCAAGGAAATCGCCGCCGAAAAAGCTGCCTGGGAACAGGAACTGGATAACTGGACCCATGAAAAGGATGCCTACAGCCTCGACATGATCGAACAGCAGAAAGCTGAAGCGGCCAACTGGTTACACCCGCGCCAGGTGCTGCGTGAACTCGAAAAGGCGATGCCGCCAGGCAAGATGGTTTCAACCGATATCGGTAACATTAATTCGGTCGCAAATTCGTACCTCCGATTCGACCAGCCACGCAGCTTTCTCGCACCGATGAGTTTCGGTAATTGCGGCTATGCGCTGCCGACGGTGATGGGCGCCAAGGCGGCATGCCCGGATCGGCCCGCAATCGCGTACGTCGGCGACGGCGCCTGGGGCATGAGCATGGTGGAAACCATGACCGCCGTACGTCACAATATTCCGGTTACCGCGATTGTGTTCCACAATCGTCAATGGGGCGCGGAAAAGAAAAACCAGGTCGACTTTTATGATCGCCGCTTCATCGCCGACGAACTCGAGACCGAATCCTGGGCTCAGATCGCCCGTGCCATGGGTGCCGAGGGCGTCACCATCGATCAGCTGGAAGATGTCGGTCCGGCGCTGCAAAGCGCAGTTGACAAGCAGATGAACGCCGCTAAAACCACGGTCATCGAAATCATGTGTACACGCGAACTCGGCGACCCCTTCCGCCGTGACGCGCTATCGAAGCCGATACGTTTCCTCGACAAGTACAAGGACTACGTTTAACCGAAGTCGCCCCGGTTTGCGATGTCATTGCCGCGTTACTGATGTCATTCCCGCGAAAGCGGGAATCTTCTAACCTGCCATCATTGCAAGATCCACGCTTGCGCGGGGATGACGGAATCGGTGTGGGGATGACTCTTGAATTCAGAGCGATTGCGCGGCTTCGCACATGTTTCTCAGTTTGGCCATTGCTAGTTCACGGCCGAGCAGGCCAAGACCACAATCGGGCGCCGCAATCAGGCGCCCGGCGTCGATGTGATTGAGCGCCTGGCTCAGACGTTCACGGATTTCATCGACGCTTTCCAGCTGACTCTTTGCAATTGCGATCACGCCGAAGATCACCGTGGTGGAGGCCAGCCGTTCCAGCAATGACAGGTCATTGTGACGATGCGCGTCTTCAAACGAAACCGCATCGATGCTCGAGTACTCGATCGCATCGGCGATCTGCATATATGAATCGGGGTCAGCCTTGGGGTAATCGTCACGATCAAGTTTATCCGGGTATCCACAGCACATATGTACCGTACGCTGCACACTTTTCGGGCAGCCGTGGAAAGCTCGCTCCAGGTTTTCGAAACCATAGTCGAGTGCGGCCGCAGGCTTACGTGCAAACAGCGGTTCATCGATCTGGATGTGCACACAGCCGGCATCGGCAAGCGCCAGCACTTCGACATTCAAAGCCTCGGCGAGATCCTGGCCGAGTTTGTTCGGATCATTGTAAAAAGCATCGTGATTGGAATCCGAAATCGTCATCGGACCCGGCATGGTAATCTTGACCGCCTGTTTTCGGTTCGCCTGTGCGCGCTGCCAATCGGCAACCAGGAACTGATCACGTACCGAGACCGGTCCATTGATGGTTGGCAAACTGGCCTCGTAAGTACCGCCCCGAACCTGTTTGCGGGTCAGGTGAATAAAATCGAATCCCAGCAAGTGCCGACAATGGTAATGAATGTAATTTTCGCGGGGTATCTCACCGTCGGTCGGAATATCGATGCCGCATTCGATTTGATCGTCGATCGCCTGGACCACACCCCTGGCGATGACCTTCGGCGCGTCGGGCCCAAGATCGGCCATCGCCTTTTCCCAGAGCACGGTCGGATCGGCGGTATCCGGCCCATCGGGATGATTGAACCAGTCCGGCAGCTTGACAAAATCGGGTTTGGGGTAGGCACCGATACAGGTAGTTTTAATTTTCACATTCAGATCCTCATGCGTTCCGCTTTGGGGTCGTACATTGCGGACAGACTGGCGATCGCCGGGATATGCTCGCCTGCTACATCTATATCAAATTTGCCCGCTTCAATATATTCCCGGGTGATTTCCTGTTTACTCTCGATGTACCCGACACCGACCGCAGCACCAAGTGTATGGCCGTAATCACCCGATGTCAGGTGGCCCACTATCTCTCCATCGCGCATAATCGGTTCATGGTGATACAGTGTTACATCGGGATCCTGCAACAGAAATTGCACCAGGCGCTTGTGCATGAAACTGCGCGTTTCCTTCTGTTTCAGTAGCGCGTCCCGGCCGATGAACTGGATTTCCTTGTCGAAGGCACAGACGAACCCCATACCGCACTCGAGCGGGGTATCATGGTCTGCCACGTCGTGACCGTAATGCACAAACTTTTTCTCGAGGCGACAGGAATTGAGCGCGTGCATGCCCGCCAGGGTCAGACCATGTCCCTTGCCTATTTCCCACAGGGTGTCGAAACCGTGGCGCGCCTGATCGACCGGCAGGTAAAGCTCCCAGCCAAGTTCGCCGACATAGGATACGCGGGCTGCATAGGCGCGCGACATGCCCAGTTCAACCGCTTGGAACGAACCGAATGGAAACGATTCGGTAGTCATGTCGTGGCCGAGAGTTTCGCTGAGCAATGCTCGACTATCGGGACCCATAACCCCGAGCATCGCCCATGCACTGGTGATATCGCTGACGCAACAGAATTCATCGGCAGCGATATGTGTCTTCAACCAGTGTAGATCCTTGACGGATTGTGACGCACCACTGATTACCCAGAATTCGCTTTCAGAAATACGCGTAACGGTCAGGTCAGCCTCGATGCCGCCGCGCTCGTTGAGCCAGTGAGTATAGACCATGCGCCCGGGTGCGAGGTCCACGTCGGCGCTCGATATCCGTTGTAATACGCGGCAGGCGTCGCGGCCTTGCACCAGGTACTTCGAAAACGAACTCTGATCGAACAGCACTACTTTCTCGCGTGCGGCCCTGTGTTCGGCAGCGCTATACTCGAACCAGTTCTGCTTGCCGAAGCTATATTCGTATTTTGGTGCCACTCCTTCGGGCGCAAACCAGTTGGGCCGCTCCCAGCCGGCGGCTTCGCCGAAACAGGCGTTACCTTGGGCGAGCTTTTCGTGCAACGGCGAATGCCGCAGGTTGCGCGAGGTCTCGAACTGCTTATAGGGATAGTGATTGTCGTACAGCAATCCAAGGGTTTCGGTAACCCGCTGCTCGATGTACTTCCGGGTTGACTGAAACGGAAACATACGGCGAATATCGTTGCCCCATAAGTCCATCGGCGCGTGGCCGAGGTGCATCCAGTCGGCAAGCGCGCGTCCGAGACCACCCGAAGTCTGGATACCGACCGAGTTAAGCCCACAGGCAAGGTAAAAATTTTTCAGTTCAGGGGCTTCGCCCATGTGAAACTGGTCATCCGGGGTAAAACTTTCCGGTCCACAGAAAAAGCTGCGCCAACCGCATTCCCGCAACATCGGTACGCGGTACATCGCCTGTTCGAGTACCGGCATGAATTGCTGATCGAGGTGACCTTCGAGTTCTTCGAAAGCGAAATCCAGCGGCACCCCATTTTGCCCCCAGGGAATCGCGTTGGGCTCGAAGGCGCCGATCAGCAGGCTGCCGGCATCTTCGCGGTAATAGGCACAGTTATCGTGATCGCGCATGACCGGCAGGTCGCCCGGCAGATCATCGAGCTTTTCGGTATGCGCGTAATAATGTTCACAGGCATGCAATGGCACGTTGACCCCTGCCATACGTCCGATTTCCCGCCCCCATAAGCCGCCGCAATTGACCACGTAATCAGCCTTGATTTCACCCTGGTCGGTGATCACCCCGGTCACCTGTCCGTTGGCCTGGCTAATGCCGGTAACGCGCACGCCTTCGAGGCAGAGCGCACCCCGTCCGCGCGCAGCTTTTACGAATGCCTGGGTAACATCAACCGGGCTCGCGGTACCATCCTGCGCGACCCAGCTACCGCCAAGCAGATCGCCGGTTTCGAGGTAGGGATAAAGGGCTTTTATTTCTTCCGCGGTGACGACGTCGACCCGGGTTACTCCGAAAGCGTTGTTCATCGCGGCAACGCGTTTCAACTCCTCGAAGCGCGCTTCGCTGTGTGCAATCGATAGCGAGCCGACCTGCTTGAATCCGGTCGACTGCCCGGTTTCAGCTTCGAGTTCGGTCAGTACCGCCATCGAATATTCGCACAATCGCGCCTGCGATTCATTGGCGCGCATGGTGCCGACCAGGCCGGCCGCATGCCAGGTGGTGCCGCAACTGAACTGGTTGCGTTCCAGCAGCAACACGTCGGTCCAACCCAGCTTGGCAAGATGATAAGCAACGCTGGACCCTATTACACCGCCACCGATAACAACCGCTGACGCACGCCCGGGGATCGCAATTGACATGATACGGGTTACCTTAAATTTGAATTCTCACAACACCGTGTATTCTGCATTAAAAATTTTGTGGTTAGCAATCAGATTCGTTAATAAGAATTACTATCAGGTGGGTGGGTGGAAACTGCTGCGATGCCAGGACTGCCTGATAGGCGTATCTGGGAGCCCGATACCGAAACTAATTTACAGGTGAACTATTCGCGACTGAATATCCGGTCGATACCAAACCGGGCCAGCATTTGTTTAACTGCGTCCAGCGCGCCCTGTATATGCTGCCGATCGAGTCGACCGATACAGCCCATGCGAAAACTGTCTGCCACGGTCAGTTTTCCCGGATATATGACGTAGCCCTGATCCTTGAGGCCATCGTAAAACGCGTTGAAATCAAATTCGGGATTGCCCGGCATGTGGAAGGTGACAATGATCGGTGCCTGCAATTCATCGGCTAACAGGGTCTTAAACCCCATCTCGCGCATGCCGTTCACCAGCAGATCGCAGTTGGCGCGATAACGGCCGCCGCGACCCTCGACGCCACCCTCGGTTTGGTATTCGGTCAGGGCCTGGTCGAGAGCCAGCAACACGTGGGTCGGAGGGGTGAAACGCCACTGGCGGTTTATCTGCATCGCGCGCCATTGCTGGTAAAGGTCGAGTACCAGTGATGGCGAATTGCCTTCGGTGTTTTCGATGGCTGATTCGCGCGCGATGCAAAAACCCATACCCGGTGCGCCCTCGAGGCACTTGTTGCTCGAAGCTACTACCGCGTCAAACGCTATTTCACGCGCATCGAGCGGTAACGCGCCGAAGGCGCTCATCGAATCGATTAGCAGGCTGCGCCGGTGGCGCGACACAATCACGGATACTTCTTTAACCGGATTCAGGATTCCCGACGTGGTTTCGCAATGCACCACGACGACATGGGTGATATCGGGGTCGGCGTCCAGCGCGGCATCGAGCTCGGTGGTATCTACTGGAACATCTTCACGGGTTTCCTGTATCTGGTAATCACGACGAAAGTAATCGCAGATTTTGGAAATAAGTTGTCCAA
>CAZAVY010000030.1:0-32515 GCA_964488685.1 uncultured Gammaproteobacteria bacterium | reverse complement strand
ACTGGATTAAATCATACCTGCAATTTTATTCATTACAACACCCGAGAAATTTGGGCGCTGCGCAGATAGAAGCTTTCCTGACACATCTCGCGGTAAATCGCAAAGTGAGCGCCTCGACTCAAAACCAGGCGCTCAGTGCACTTTTGTTTCTTTACAAGATAGTTCTTGAAATCGAGTTACCCTACCTCGATGATGTGACTCGTGCAAAAAGATCGACGCGTGTGCCGGTGGTATTTACGCCTGGCGAGGCTTCGGATGTGATTCAGAACCTTCAACCACCCTATTCATTGATGGCAAGGTTGTTATATGGTTCAGGTTTACGGTTGATGGAATGCGTTCGTCTGCGCATCAAGGATATCGATTTTCACTATAAAACAATTACCGTCAGAAATGGCAAGGGCGGTAAAGACCGGGTAACAATGCTACCCGATTTGATTTTAAATGATCTTGAGTTGCAGATGGTGAAGACGAAAGAGTTGCACGCCTTTGACCGGCAGGCAGGGTACGGATTTGTGTATTTGCCCTTTGCACTGGAAAAGAAGTACCCCAATGCCAACAGTGAATGGGGCTGGCAGTATGTATTTCCTTCACAAACCCGCTCCATTGATCCTCGTTCAGGCGTTGAACGGCGGCATCATGTCGGTGGGCAGTCCTTGCAACGTGCTGTTAAGCGTTCGATCATGGAGTCGGGTATTTCAAAACAGGCTAGCACGCACACATTTCGACATTCGTTCGGTACGCATTTACTACAGGCTGGCTATGATATTCGAACCGTGCAGGATCTTATGGGGCACAAGGATATTCGCACCACACAAATTTACACCCATGTGCTGGAACGAGGGGGAAATGCGGTTAAGAGTCCGTTGGACAACCTGTAAATTTGAATACCTGTCTGATATTTTCCTGTGTTTCAACCTTCACAATTTAACAACTTTAATCTGCATTAACCAATAATAAATCAACCTCAGCTGGATCGTCGCCGGTTAACGATGGCACTAGTACTTGATGTTCTGCCGCTCGAGAAATCGTTCCGCGTCTTGTCCTGTAGCGTCGCCGGCGGTGACACTATGTCGGTTTCGGTACAGGTGGCCGCAGCGACGGTCACCGACAACGGAGAGTCGGTGTTTGGCCAACTTGTTTTGGGATTCAAAATATGACCGTAACGGAAACCTTAAATGTGTTGCATGTAATTGAAAATATCGCCGCTGGTTTCAACAGCCTGGTCAGATTCGTATTTACCGATCTGTCAGGTGTAGAAACCGATATGATTTTGTCTCCTTCGCCGCAGGAGTCGATCCGGTAAGAAGCCGGCCTTGACTTTACCGAGCAAACGCTGCATTTCCTCGGGATCGGCGTCGGGATTGATGGTGATGTTAGTGAATGATTCAGCAGGTTATTTGACCAACTGGCCGTTCATCCATGGAAGACAGCTCAGGCCGGGTTTACAACAGGGGGCTCGCAAGTCGAGACTAACAACCTTGCCCGGATGTTTTTTCAGATCAACTTGATTGAAACTGTATAGCTCGGCTTTAACTGGAGATACAGCCAGCAACAGTGCTGGCAGATTCAATTTCATTGCGGGTTTCGGCACTTGATTTCATGGTTTCTACGTTATTAATTAACGATCATCGAATATACTCGTTGAACTCGTGACCCGGCAAATGGTCATAACGACTATATCGAGGATCTAAAATATGAAAAACCTGATACTGGCAACCGTAATCGCTGTTTTGACCTTTGCCGCACAATCGGCGTTTGCAGCCAGGGCAGTTCTCGCCGGCGGATGTTTCTGGTGCATGGAAGCGGACTATGAAAAACTCGAGGGAGTCAGTGATGTGGTTTCAGGATTCACCGGCGGTTCGCATCCCGATCCGACCTATGGGGGCGATCATTCCGGGCATTACGAAGCGGTCGAAATCACCTACGATCCCGGAGTTGTCGATTACCAGGGTATACTCGATCATTTCTGGGTAAATCACGATCCCTTCGATGCGCGTGGCCAGTTTTGCGACAAGGGACATAGCTATCTCGCCGCGATCTTCGTCGACAATGATGACGAACGCGAACTCGCAGAAAAATCCAGGCAACAGGTCGTTGAAATGTTTCCGGGCCAGACCGTGGTAACTCCAGTTTTACAGCAGGCAACATTCTTCCCGATCAAGGGGGACGAGTCGTACCACCAGGATTACTACAAGAAAAGCCCGTTGCGCTACAAGTATTACCGCTTCGGATGTGGCCGCGATCGCCGTCTCAGCGCCATCTGGGGCGACAAGGTAACGCACTAGCTCTGGTGCCAGCGCCATCATCCCGGCCCCCGAGCCGGGATCTCGCAGCGGTGGCGTGTTACAAGATTCCCGCTTGCCTGGGAATGACTCGCGGGTAAGATATCAGTTTCTATCCAAGCAGGTAAACCCATTCCGAACGGGATTGGTGGCGTTGGGTTTGGTCCAGAGGACGTTCCGGCGCTGGCCGCGTCCACGGTGCGCCAGGTGCGTGCGATCGCGAATTCACCGCGTGAAACCAATCTTGCAGATATTGAAAATATTTACGCGGCTGCGATAAGTTACTAGCGTGAAGGTTTAATGCGCTTATTTAAAAATTTTATTTTACGTTTCTTGGCTGGATGCAAGCGCACTGCGTAAAACGCCGATGATTTGCGACCGGGTGCTGGCCGCTGGAGTAACTAGCACGATTTTTCGACAGCAATGATCGGGCTTGATCGGTTCGACCTCAAGTTCCGGAGCTCCCGGATCAAGCCCGGATCATTGCGGTGCCCCCGAAACCCCCATCCCTGTGCAACACCCGCGATTCATTGCGCAGCGCGCGCAATCGAGCCCAGTTCGGCGATACTGATCAGGCTTTCAAGGTAACGGATAATCATCGCGGACAGTCATCTCGACTTATAAAAAGTAACTTTAATAACATATGCAGGATTAAACGTTATCCATTTACTAGTTCGAGTGCTAGCATCGTCTATCTGTGGATCTGTAATAGACTTTGAAAACTCACCCGAAAAGTGTGCAAATCTGTTCCTTGCGAGTGAAATATGTTTGAAAACCAGTTAATGAGCCGGATCCGCGACCGCTTTTGTCACGTCGACAGCTGTCCTTACCAGGGGCCACGGATATATTTTGAAAATGCCGGTGGGGGCTTGACGCTGAAGTCGGTAGTCGAGATTAATTCTCAACTTGCGGGAATACCGGATAACCAGGGACGCGACAATCCGGCTTCGCGTGAGTTGGTACGCATCATTGCCGAGGCGCGCGACAATATGCGACTCTTTCTGGGTGTCAGGCAGGGCCCGGTGTTTACCGGTGAAAGCGGCACCGAGCTCATCTTCCGCATGGTGCGCGCCGCAGCACTGGGGTCCCCTGCCGGTGGTAACATGATAGGCAGCACGCTCGAACACCCTGCAACCGTCAGTGCCGGTAAACGATGGTCGGAAATTGCCGGCAAGGAATACCGCGCCGCCGTTCACGACAATGCGACTGCGATCATCACCGCAGCGGATTATGCCAAAGTAGTCGATGCCGAAACCCGGGTAGCGACGATTATTCACACCAGCCCGGTTACCGGAACCACGGTGGACATCACCGCGGTGGTCCAGGCCATCCGTGCCTTTGCCCCCGACTGCATCATCATTCTCGACGGCATCCAGCATGCGGCGCATGGTGGCCTTTCAATCGACGATTACGACATCGATGGTTACGCGGTTTCAGCCTACAAGGTTTTTTCACGGCACAACTACGGATTTGCCTGGCTCTCGCCACGACTCGCGACCTTGCCGCACGATCACCTGGATGGAACCCCCGATGATTTCTGGGAAATGGGTACGCGTGATACTTCGGCCTTTGCCTGCACCACGAAAGTGATCGAATATTTCGACTGGCTCGGTTCGCATTTTACCGAATCTGAAGATCGGCGAACCCGTGTCCTGGCTGCGGGCAAAGCAATAGGTGAACACGAACGGAAACTGGTCGAGATGATGATCAATGGTAGTGGCGAGCAACGTGGATTACGTGATATGCCCGAGATTTTTGTGATCGGTGGACCCGATAACCCGGCCCGGGAAGGCATGGTATCGATCATCGTCGAAGACAGGCCCTGCGCCGAGGTGGTAGCCGACCTGAACGACAGGGGAATCCGTACCCACGTGCGCAAGGCCGATTACTTTTCCGGCAATATTCTAAAACCCCTGGGGCACCCCACCTGTATCCGGGTTTCGATGTGTCATTATAATACGGCTCAGGAAGTCCAGATATTTCTGCGCGAACTGGAAACAATCGTCACCGGGCATACAGCCGCCGGGGCAAGCGCAGCCTAATCTTGAAATACGGAGCTGTCATTAAATTATCGATAGTCGAGTAGTAAACATGGCAACGGAGACGGGTAGTTGAAATCACATGCACAGGCCGTGGTGATCGGTGGCGGACTGGTTGGATGCTCGATTCTTTATCACCTGACCAAGCTTGGCTGGGGCGATGTGGTACTCCTCGAACGTGACGAATTGACCTCGGGTTCGACCTGGCATGCGGCCGCCGGAATCCACGGACTACACGACCATAACAACATATCGAAGTTGCAGTATTACACCATGCAGCTGTACCAGGATCTGGAAAAGGAAACCGGGCAGGGCTGTGGTATTTTCCAGCCCGGGGCACTTTATCTCGCGCAGACCCGTGACCGCGAGCATCAGTTACGCATGCAGGCGGCCAAGGCGAAGTATTTCCAGGTCGAGTTTCACGAACTCTCCCGAGACGAGGCGGAGCGCATGCATCCGCTGGCCAATTTCGATGGCATCCGTTGCATCATGTACGAGCCGGACGGGGGTAATGTCGATCCGTCGGGCGTGACCTATGCCTATGCCAAGGGTGCGCGCCAACGGGGTGCCGAGGTGCATCGATTTACGCCGGTCGTGGCGACCACCCAGCGCAGCGACGGTAGCTGGGATGTCGAGACCGACAAGGGCAGCATCCATGCCGACCTGGTGATCAATGCCGGCGGATTGTGGGCGCGTGAAGTGGCCGCGATGGCTGGATTCGAACTGCCTTTGATGCCGTTGGAGCACCAGTACTTTGTCACCGAGACTATCCCTGAAATTGAAGCGTTGGGGAAGCGCTTACCCCTCGTAGCCGATCGTGACGGCGAATACTACATGCGTCAGGAAGGCCTGGGGCTACTGGTTGGCGCTTACGAAAAAGATGGCCGTTACTGGGCCGAGCAGGGTACCCCGATGGACTTCGGTCACGAGCTGCTCGACGAAGATCTGGAACGTATCGAAGATAATATTTTACGCGCTTTCGAGCGTGTGCCGGTTCTCGCCGAAGTTGGCGTCAAGCGTGTGATCAACGGCCCCATGATCTGGTCACCTGATGGTTCCGCCCTGATTGGCCCGGTACCGGAATTGCAAAACTACTTTTGCTGCTGCGGCATCATCCCCGGATTTTCGCAGTCCGGCGGGTTGGGTTTGACCATGGCGCAGTGGATCGTGGAGGGTGAGCCCGAAATGGACCTGTTTCCCTGGGACCTGGCGCGTTTCGGTGATTGGGCGACCCATTCGTTCATCAGGGCGCGTACACTCGATCAATACGCGCATCGTTTCAAAATCCATTTCCCTTACGAAGAGCGTGCGGCCGGTCGCCCGATCAAAACCCGGCCCGTCTACGAACGTCAAAAGGAATTTGGTGCGGTCTTTGGTCTTAGCTATGGCTACGAGCATCCGCTGTGGTATGCACCTGAGGGAATGGAAGCAATCGAGACGTATGGCTTCGAGCGCCAAAACTGGTTTGAGCCGGTGGCCGCCGAATGCCGCGCATTACGCGAAGCGGTAGGTATTATCGACGTATCGAACTTTGCCAAGTACCGGATTCGCGGCGCCGGTTCGGACGACTATCTCGACCGCCTGGTCGCGAATCAAGTGCCCACGGAGAATGGCCGTTCCTGCCTGACACCGATGATCGGTTTGCGTGGCGGGATCGCCGGTGACTTTACCATTCACAGACTGGATGAGGATGACTTCCTGATGATCGGCTCGGGTATTGCCGAACGTTACCACCAGCGCTTCTTCAACATGGTCGCCCGGGAAGGCAGCGTAACTTTCGAAAGCTGTACCGAAGCCTGGGGCGGATTCAATGTCGCCGGTCCGAATGCGCGCAAGCTGCTGCAACCGCTGACCGATTCGGATTTGTCGAACCACGCTTTCAGATTCATGCGTAACCAGCGCATCAAGGTCGCCGGTTTCGATGCCGTGGCAATCCGGGTCTCTTTCAGCGGTGACCTCGGATGGGAAATTTACGTGCCGCTCGAACACCAGCTGGCGCTTTACGATGCTCTGTTCGAAGCCGGGCGTGATCTCGGCGCGCGGCCGGTCGGCGGGCGCGCACTGCTTTCGCTGCGGGTCGAAAAGGGTTACGGTAGCTGGAGCCGCGAGTACTCGCCCGAGTACTGGCCGCAGGAAGTGGGGATGGAGCGTTTGATCAAACTCGACAAGCCGGAGTTCCTGGGGCGCGAGGCCTATCTTGCGATCAAGGATAATCCACCACGCGAAAAACTGGTCGTGGTCCGGGTCGAAACCAGCGATGCCGACGCCAGTGGTGGCGAACCCGTGTTTCTGACCGATGGCACCCCGGTAGGACGGGTCAGTTCGGGTGCTTTCGGGCACAGCGTCGGCGTTTCGATTGCGCTGTGTTTCGTCAGGGCCGAGCATGCGGCTACCGATACCGAACTGGACATCGCGATCCTGGGAATCGCCCATCGTGCTGTCATTCTTGAGAAACCACCGTTCGATGCCGACGGCGAACGTTTGAGGGCGTAACCATGTCAGACAATCCCTACTCGATTTCGGACCCCAGGGTTAATCCGGCAAAAACACCTGTAATGCGACCGGATAACACACCAGACGATGACGACCGAATTGAAATCGGGCCGACACCGCTGGCCTATGCTGAATGGGAGGCCGCGGGTTTGCAATGTCCGGACCTGCCGGCAATGCGGCGTTATCGGCTCGACCGAATCGTCGCGGGCCTGGTCGCCAGGGACCTCGATGCGGTATTGCTGTTTGATCCCCTGTCGATCCGTTACGCCACCGATACCACCCATATGCAGTTGTGGAATGCACACAATCCGTTCCGTGCCTGTATGGTGACCGCCGATGGTCACATGGTGCTGTGGGAATACGGTGGTTATGCCTATATGTCCGGGTATAATCCGCTGGTGCGTGAGGTGCGCGCCGGTGCGTCGTTTTTCTATTTTGCGACCGGGCAGCGTACCGAGGAAAAAGCGCAAATGTTTGCCGATCAGATTATTGAGCTGTTGCAGCAACGTGCCGGTAAAGGACGCCGCGTCGCGGTCGATAAAATTCAGATTGCCGGTTTGCGTGCCCTGGACAAGGCCGGCGTTGAAATCATGGATGGCGAGGAATTGATGGAACGGGTACGGGCGATCAAGGGTATCGATGAAATTCTGGCGATGCGCTGTGCGATTCATGCCTGTGAAGCCTCGATCGCCGAAATGCGCGAGCTGACCCGACCCGGGATGACCGAGAACGACATCTGGGCCGAATTGCACGCCTCCAATATTCGCCGCGGCGGTGAGTGGATCGAAACCCGGATCCTGTCTTCCGGAGCGCGCACCAATCCCTGGTTTCAGGAATGTGGACCCCGGGTTATCGGTAACAATGAAATTTTGGCCTTTGATACCGATCTGATCGGTTGTTATGGCATGTGCACCGATATTTCGCGTAGCTGGTTTATTGGTGACGGACAACCCACGCAACGTCACAAGGACATGCACGAAATAGCCTATGATCACATTGTGACCAATGCCGCAATCGTCAAACCGGGTATGAGCTTCCAGGAACTGACCGAACAGGGCCATCACTTGCCGGATGAATATATAACACAACGTTACGGTTCGAAGTTCCACGGGGTCGGGCTATGCGATGAATGGCCGGCCATCAAGTACCCGATCGACTGGGAAGAGTGCGGTTACAACGGTGTGCTTGAACCGGGGATGATGCTATGTGTCGAAGCTTATGTCGGTGAAGTCGGTGGCCCGGACGGTTTCAAACTGGAAGACCAACTGCTGGTGACCGAGGACGGCTGTGAAAACATGGTAGTTTGCCCCTTCGATCCATTGTTGGTGGCTCACAATTAAGTCGCCCCCGCGCAAGCGGGGATCTTGCAGGGGTGGCGCCATTTTAAGATTCCCGCTTGCGCGGGATTGACGGTAGAAATCGGGATTGGCAGCTAAGATTTGTGAATAACGATTTTTGAAAGGAAGCAGAATTCATTGAACATACTATTTATTACCGCCGACCAATGGCGCG
The DNA here is from genome assembly GCA_964488685.1 of uncultured Gammaproteobacteria bacterium. Lineage (GTDB taxonomy): Bacteria > Pseudomonadota > Gammaproteobacteria. Next base: position 24,189 of record CAZAVY010000030.1, on the reverse strand, counting down.
GCGGGTATTTGTCGGCCCTCGGTCATGCGCACGCCAAAACGCCCAACCTCGACGCGCTGGCGAGTGAAGGGACACTGTTTCTCGATCACTATGCCCAGGCGACCCCCTGTGGACCCAGCCGCAGCTCGATGCATACCGGGATGTATATCCAGAATAATCGATGTGTGGTTAACGGTGCTCCGCTGGACAGACGGTTTACCAACTGGGCCCTTGAAGTCAGAACGGCCGGGTACCAGCCCTCATTGTTTGGATATACCGATTCCGCGATTGATCCTCGCGGGCTCGACCCCGAAGACCCGCGGCTAAAACACTATAGCGAACCCCTGCCCGGTATCGGTTTGTATACGCCGATAGTGGATGAGGTTCCGTCAGAATGGGTCGAATATCTGCGAGAAAAGAACTACCCGTTACCGGCGCGACCATGGAGTCTGTACTCGGATTTACGCGAGGGTATCGATTGGGCCGCGGGCGGTGACGCGGTGTTACCGCTGGCGATAAACTTCGAAGACAATGAAACTCATTACATGGTCGATCGCTGTATTGACTGGATCGAGGCACAGCCCAGGCCCTGGGTTACCCATTTATCGTTACTGCGTCCACACCCGCCGTTCGCCGCGCCCGAACCTTATAACAGCTCATGCGTTCCCGAGGAGATGCCCGATCCGAGTCGCCGTGAATCCGCAGATGAAGAAGCCAGGCAGCATCCGTTACTTGATTATTTCATCAACCAAAGCCGATTTCGGGCGCCCGATGCGAGGCGCCAGACCCAGCAGGACATGGTTAGTTACTTTGGCACGATACGAGAAGTAGATACCAACCTGGGTCGCCTGTTCGAGGCACTCAAGGCCAAAGGTGAATGGGAGTCGACGCTGATTATATTTACCTCGGATCATGGCGAGCAACTGGGCGATCACTGGTTGATGTCCAAGCTGGGCTATTTCGATCAGTCTTATCATATCCCGCTGATTGTTCGCGACCCACGCAGTGAGGCCGATGTCGGCCGCGGTCGGCAAATCCGCGGTTTTAGCGAAAACGTCGACGTGATGCCGACCATGCTGGATTGGCTGGGTATCGATATACCGTGTCAATGCGACGGGTTTTCGTTGCTACCGGCGTTGCGCAAAGGCGAGATGCCGCGCGGATGGCGCCAGTCGGTTTTCTGGGAGTACGATTTTCGAAACGTCAGAGACGACAGTCTGGAAAAATACCTCGGCATAACCCTGCACCAGTGTAACCTGTCGGTGATTCGTGACCATCGGTATAAATATGTCCACTTCGGTGCACTGCCAGCGCTGTTTTTTGATCTGCAGCGGGATCCGGGCGAGTTTGTCAATCAGGTTGAAAATCCTGAATATCAAACCCTGGTGCTGGAGTATGCGCAGAAATTACTGTCGTTGAAAATGAACCACGCCGAGCGTGGGTTAAGCGAAATGATGCTGGGTAAGGGTGGAGTGGTAACCCGCCGCGCGCCGCTGCGTGAACCGGCGTTCTGAATACAGTAAAGACGCGATTATGACTTTTCAGCGACGAAATATATCAGGCTTGTGAAGATTTAAAAGTGTCTTAGGCGTCAAGTTGTTTTTTGACGGTAGCGATGACTTCGTTGCCGCTGCCCAGGTATTCCAGGTCGTCAAAACTGGAGAGGCGTGCCACGGCAATACCGCGCCCATGTGGATCAAAAGCCCGGGCCGGGTCGAAATCCAGGTAAGGGGTCCAGTCAAATCCGGGGCCCTGGTCACGAATTCGAATCTGCACACTATCTGCCGCGACACTGAAATCGAGCTCGACAAATCCACTGCTATTCTCGACTGCAGCGAGACGGCGTTCGACCTCTATCTGCCATATGCCTTTTCGCATCAACTCGCTTTTTTCCTGATAACCGATTTTCAAATTACCGTGTTCCAGCGCGTTGATCAGCAATTCGGAAATCCCGGTAACCACGCGGTGCGGTTCGGGACATAAATGAGCGACCTGAGAGGCCACCAGCGTACCTTCCAGCAGGTTATGAACCCGGAACCGGCCAAAGGTCATCAGCTCGAATATCCGCCGGCCTTCGCGTAAGGATTCGTGTAGTGATTTTTCGTGTAGACGGTCGCATACCGCGCTGCCGACGACGCACTTGAGCAGGTCGCCATCGTAAGGTTTGGTCAGGTAGTAATAGGCACCGGCCTTTAAACCTTCGATGACCTCCAGGTTTTCAGCCTTTGCGGTTTGCATCACCACGGGAATATGAGTCATCAATTCGTGTTCCTTGATGGTAATCAGCAATTCCATGCCATTCATGCCGGGCATCATACGATCAAGAATTATGACATCGTGACCCTGTGGATCAGCTTCCAGTAGCGACCAGGCTTCGCGCCCATTGGACGCCCTGATCAGAGCATAGTTTTCGTCTTCGAGATGAGCGCAGATGATGTCGAGATTGATAGGTTCGTCATCGACGACCAGTATGGTGGCTTTTGTACTACCCAAGTCTGGTTTCTCCGGTGTCCATTATTTCCAATGCTAGCTCCCGTGGGGTGGTTAAGTTAGGTGTTCAATCTGCTTGTATAATCTGAATCAAGCAGGGAAAATCTGATTTTGAAATTGATCAGGCTAAATCTTTTTAGCGCTATTTTCAGCAAGTGGTTAAGAATAAACAATACCGATGTGGAATCACAAATTCCAGTCATAATTAGACCAGAGCCCGGAAAGGTTGGTTTGAATCGATGATGAATTGCGCTTTTTGTACTGAGGATTTCAAACTGCAACCCTTCTGGTGGGACCATACCCCGCGACCGGAAATCGGTGCTGTCGCCTTGCCTGACGATACCGAAGTGCTGGTAGTTGGATCGGGATATACCGGTTTGCACTGTGCGCTGCAAACCGCAAGCGCCGGACGTGCTACCACAGTCGTTGATGCTGAAGCCGCTGGTTGGGGTTGCAGCAAGTTCGAAAAAATGGGGTGCGAGTCGGCGGTTATTGTTTGGCGGCCGAGTATCGGTGTTTGAGTCTGACCCTGTCAAGAGTCTGCCAGCGCTACGACAGGAGGTTACGTATTTTTCCGCAAATTGAAGATGTTGGGATCAGTCATGCCTGGATGGGTTTTGTCGGTGCCCGGTTCTTTCACCAGAACGTGCTCATGAAAAATCCGCACGCACTTCGACTGCATTAAATTTGCGGCAATTTCGGCAGCAGGAGAATCAAACATGAAATGTCGATATTCCTCGATCCGGTTCCAGTTGCAATAGTCACCAAAGAATCGTCCCGCCTGGCCTTGATCCAGGTAATCACGCCCCCAGGGTCAGGGATTTGCAAGGTTGGTTTCGACGCCACGGCGCAGGATATCAATCCAGTCATTAAGAATGCCTTTAAGCAATACCTCGCCATCACGTTTGAAGGTTTTTACCTCGCGACTGCCCACAATTGACATGCCCTGAACCTCGGATAACGGCTAATTGCCTTCGATGATGCAAAGATCGCGTTCGGCGGCATCACGAGCAAACGATAATGCCTCCTGGTAGGCGTCGGACCGATAACAGCGCTCGGCATCTTCGATACTCGGGAAACGGATCACGACGTTACGGGCGCGTTCCTTGCCTTCCAGCCACAGGGTTCTGCCGGCGCGCGCAAGAAATTCACCACCGTGAACTTTGATCGCACCGGTGGCGCGTTTTGCGTACTCTCCATAGGCGTCGGGGTCGGTAACTTCTACGTGAGCTATCCAGTAGGCAGCCATGGGGTTTTCCTCGTTATCGGACTGAAAGATTGATTGTTATACTAGAGTGGATATTGTAACAAGGAAACCGAATTGTGGGGACGGGATTGCATCGATGCGCCGGGGAAGTAAATACTGTCGAGGGCCGGGTATGTTGCAGCTTGATGGAATAGGTTGTGAACCAGGCTAAAATAAGGCGTCATCTGGATGCGTTGGCAAGGCTCGATCCCGACCTTCGCCTGGGTTTGAAACAGGTGCGTTATCCGCCGCCACGCATCCGAAAGCAGGGTTTTGAAACCTTTTTCAACACCATCGTTTCACAGCAGATTTCCACCGATGCCGCGACCGCAATTATGCGTCGGGTAGATAAACTGTTGCCAGACCTGAACCCCGAAACCCTGTTGCGATTGCCGGCGGGGGCACTGCGTGCGGCCGGTCTATCCGCGCGCAAGGTTGAATATGCCGAGGGCATGGCACGCGCGATTGTCGAAAACCGATTTGATGTGTCAAGCTTACCCGAACTGGAAGATAAAGCCGCTATCGAAACGATAACTACACTCAAGGGATTCGGCGTCTGGAGCGCGGAGATTTACCTGATGTTTTCGCTACAGCGCAGCGATATCTTTCCGGCCGGTGATCTGGCCCTACGGGTTGCTTTACAGAAACTCAAAGGCTACGGCGAACGACTCAACGAAAAGCAGGCGCGCGAGGTGGTTGAACCCTGGGCGCCATATCGCTCCGCCGGCAGCCTGTTTCTGTGGCACTATTATCGCGGTGCTCCGAATTGAAACTGTCGACAAATCACCACTTGAAGAAGCGCCGAACATAAAAAATATATGACGCATGGACAAACTCATCGATCTTCAAAGCTACCCTTTGCATCAGCTCGATACCGGCGTTGGTCGGCAACTGGTTGCGCGATGTATCGATGACCTCAATCACAAGGGCATGTTTACCCTCAAAGGTTTCATGCGCCGTCAGATCATCGATGCAATTCTTCCGGGTTTGTTACAGAAGTTAAAATCCGAATCGTTTACCCATTCGCGTTCGCACAATATTTACTTCGACAACAATGTCGATGATATACCCGCCGACCATCCGGCACTGGAACAGGTCGAAACCATCAACCATACACTTTGTGGTGATCAAATTTCCCGGTCATTGCGCCAGATTTACCAATGGCCAGCACTGATCGAATTTCTGGCGCGGGTGATGCGCAAAACCAGGCTATACCCGATGGCAGATCCGCTGGCCTGCGCCAATGTCATGGGGTACTACCCGGGAGAAGGATTGAACTGGCATTTTGATCGTTCCGAGTTTACCACGACCCTGTTACTGCAGGCTCCGCTTGAAGGGGGCCATTTTCAATTTCGCGAGGCTTTGCGTAGCGCCGAGAATCAAAACTACGACGGAGTGGCCAGGTTGTTGCGTGGTGAGGATTCCGAAGTTTCCACGCTACAGCTCGGCGCGGGTGATCTCAACGTGTTCAAGGGCGTAAACACCGCTCACCGGGTCACCCCTACAGCGGGTGATCTTGCCCGGGTCGTAACCGTTTTTACCTACTACGAAACACCCGGGAAAATGTTTTCAGATATCGAAAATCTGGGTTTTTACGGGCGTACAAATAACTGACAGCCAAAAAAATGCCGCGGTTGTAAAACCGCGGCAAAAACCTGGGATAGAAATCCCTGTGGAGGTAATGCCTGAAAAGTAATGATTCTGTCTAACAGCCGAACAGGGGAAAGTTGTTATTCGGATTTTCGGGGTCGCAGGTCTGGGATCCCATCAGGGCGGTATAGGTATTCGGGTTCATGTAAACCATGTAGTTAGCGGGATTCATGGTTTGCTGGTACATCGCGGGCGCCATCATGTGGGTGTAGGAAGCCGGATTCATCCAGAATTTCACAGTCTGCTGATCCATCATGACCTGGTAAGAAGCGGGGTTCATCCACGCCATCATATTTTCCGGCTTGATGAATTCCATGTAGAACTGTGGCCGCATGAACTGAGTGTAGCTGGCCGGATTGGCAAACATCTGGTGTAGCTGCATATGGCTGCCTGGATCGACGAATTTCATCCAGGCATTCGGATTGGCTGCGTTGAATGTCAGTTCGGTCGAAATTTCAGCGGGCGCCACTGCGGGCGCTTCGGATTCGACCGGTTGATTTGCATTGGAAGCCAGGCTCATCGCAAACAGCACGGCCGCGCCTATGGCTAAAATTTTGGTTCTCATCATTATGGTTTGCCTTATTTATATTGAGATCAATCGAAATCGCACAAAATCAGCATTCGATTATTAGTTATATAAGTAAGAACTAATATACATATTAAGAGTTATCCCTCTATCCCGATTGGAGAGGCCGTCTATGCCTGCCTGTTGCAATAGGCCGCACCCCGTCCCGACAGTGTCTGCCGGAACTGCTCCGGGCTTCATTCACCCAGAGCGATTTGGAGGCGAATCCGGATACCGAATTTTCACGCGGCCCGCGCGGGTGAAACGATGGAATCGTAAGCTCAGCAGGCATGCAGCTACCGCGAGCCCTGCTGCCAGGCCCCACCATAGGCCAACCCCTCCGAGCTGATAGTGAAATGCCAGGATTGAGCCGCCACCGATACCGAGAACCCAGTAGCCGAAGCCGGCTATCCACAGCGGCACGAAATTGTCCTTCAACCCTCTGAGTGCCCGGGCAGCCGTTACCTGTAGGGCGTCGAATACCATCAACAGGGCGCCGATATATAAAAACTGGGTCGCGAGTGTCGATACCCGTTCATATCCCGGATCTTCGGGCGATATAAAAATCCGGATGATTGATTCGGAAAATGCAATCGGTACGACTACCATCGAGGAAGTGATTGCAATCACGAGAACCATGCCGAGGATGCCGGCCCGACGCGCATCGTGCATACTGTCGCGACCAATCGCATGCGCCACGCGAATCATGGTTGCCTCGGCGACGCCAAATGCAATCACAAAAGGGACCCCGATCCAGGCTGCCGTAATCTCGTAGGCTGCGAGCGTTTTAGCGCCGATTACCCCGGACAAGACCGACGCCACCGCGAATAACCCCGCTTCCAGAAAGGCGAGGCCCGACACCGGTAAGCCCAGCCACAGAATTTCCCGACACAAGGGCCAATGCAGACGCCATTTTACTTTGAATATACCGTAGCCGTGGAACATTTGTTTTCGATAGACGTGCAGCGCCAGAGCCAGGAACATGAACCATGAAACAATCGTGGTTGCCAATCCCGCCCCGAACAGACCCAGTGCCGCGAGTCCGAATCCACCGAAGACGAACCACAACGTCAATAGGTAATTCAACGCAACCGCGAGGATAGTGATGATCAGGATAGAGACCGCTTGCGATAGCACTGCGACAAAACTGCGAAACACTGAAAACCACAGTATCGGCAGTACCGCGCCGCTCAATCCAAGTAAATAGCCCTGCGCCAGTTCCACCACCTTCGGATCCTGGCCGGTTACGATAAGTGCCAGATCAAGATTCCACACCATTACCATCGCCGGTATACCCAGGCCGGCGGCGACAAACATACCCTGTCTGACCGAATCCCCCAGTTCCATTTTTTTACCGGCGCCGAGCGCCTGCGCTGCCAGTACTCCGACGATGGAAAGCAGTGCCATCATCACTACCAGTATTTCAAACGACAGGCTACCCGCGATACCGACCGCGGCGAGGGAATGATAGCCGAGCTTGCCGACCACCAACTTGGCGGTGATGAACATCGCGAATTCAGCAAGATAAGCTGCCGAAAGTGGAATCGCGATGATGACAAACTGCTTGAGCTCGTGCTTTAAGGTGCTATCGATCGGTAGCATGATTCACTAGTCGGGTTTCTACAGATTAACCCGTGCGCGCCAATATTTGTTGCAGGGTGGTCGCTATTTCCCGGTTGCGGCCCTGGCTGGGTTGAATCATGACCAGCATGCGGGTCGCAATCGGTTCGCAAAAAGGCATTCGCGCCATTTTTGCCGAAATGGGGGGTGCCAGGTGACGCTGGGGTATGATCGAAATACCGAACCCCTTGATAACCAGGTTTTCAATGACAACGATCGAATCTATCTCGATTATCTGATGTACATGGATGCCACGCGATTGCAATCGGGCCGATATTTGCTGACCGAGCCAGGTTTTCTTATTGAATGCGATAAACGGTTTCGATTGTAGTAATTCAGCGTCCGAATTTTCAAACGCCTGGTCTGCGGGCCCGACCACAAATAGCGGTTCGGCCGCAATTTCTGTTATCGTCAACTCCTGAACCTCGAACACGGGCGAAGTTATAATTGCGAAATCAAGCTCATGCCGGGTTACCAGGGAGGCGAGTTCCACGGAGGTATCAGACTTGACGATAACCTGAAGTCCCGGAAACCTTGATCTGAGCCCTTCGAAAATCAGTGGCAGCAAGGTGTCCGAGGCAGTTGGCACGATGCCGATCGATATGGTGCCAACCAGGCTTTGTCCGGAAGCGGTTACGCGGAGGTTGTCGACGCCTTTCAATATCTCCCGGGACAGAAAGGCAAGTTTTTCGCCCATCGCGGTCAGGCTCGGGGGGCGGGTCTCGCGGTCGAAAATTACCGCATCGAGTTCGTTTTCGAGCTGTTTCATCTGGATACTGACGGCGGAGTGGCTGAGATTCACGCTATGGCCCGCCGAGGTGAAACTACCGTGTTTCAGGATTGCGTCCAGGGTGTTCAGTTGTCTCAGGTTCATAATGTCGGTGTTATTCGTTTATAGGCCGGTCGGCCATTCCGATACGTCGGACCGCCGCTCAAGCCCGGGATGACAATCCTTAAATATCGTAAGTAAAAATTATAGTGTTAATTATATAAACATAAAATGTAAATTATTTAAAATTTTGTTTGATTTAATAAAATAGTATAGTTCCTAAATATAAAACAACAGGTGGAACATTGTCAGAGCCGACGAATCATTCACAACGCCCGGACGCATACCCTGCAAGCGATGACCGCGACACTGCGCCGGGTCCACTGCATGGAATTCGCGTGCTGGATCTGTCGCGCATCCTGGCGGGTCCCACCTGTACCCAGCTATTGGGCGACTACGGTGCCGACATCATCAAGGTTGAACGCCCCGGTCTTGGAGACGATACCCGCAGATGGGGGCCGCCTTTTTTAACCGATAAAGAGGGTAAGCCCACCCATGAAAGCGCGTATTACCTGGCCGCCAATCGCAACAAGCGTTCCATCGCGCTCGATATTGCCTCTACCGGGGGCGCGGAAGTCGTGCGTCGGCTGGCAATTCGGAGCGATGTGGTGATCGAGAATTTCAAAGTTGGCGGCCTACGCAAATACGGCCTGGACTATGAATCACTGGCGCTGCTCAAGCCTGACCTGGTTTATTGCTCGATTTCGGGTTATGGCCAGACCGGACCCAATGCAGCGCTTCCCGGATACGACCTGATGGCGCAAGCTTACGGTGGCATCATGAGCCTCAACGGTGAACCCGAAGGTGAGCCGATGAAGGTGGCCGTCGGCATTGCCGATGTCATGTGCGGCATGTACGCGGCCAGTGCGATTCTGGCGGCGCTGCGGCATCGGGATCAAACCCGGGAAGGCCAGCATATCGATATCGGCCTGCTCGACACTCAGATTGCCTGGTTGATCAATGAAGGCACCAATTACCTAACCTCGGGTCAGGCACCCCTGAGACGTGGTAATCAACATCCGAACATCGTGCCCTACCAGGTTTTCGAGTCCCGCGATGGTCATCTAATCGTAGCCGTCGGTAATGACCGGCAGTTTGCCGCTTTCTGTCGCGTTATCGGCTCTCCCGAACTGGCGCTGGATTCCCGTTTCAGCACCAACCCGGCACGCCTTGAGAACCGGGATTTGCTGATCGAACTATTGAAACCGATGATTGCCGGATTTAGCAAAGATAATTTACTGGAGATGATGATTGCAAACGGCGTGCCGGGCGGTCCGATCAATACGCTGGCTGAAGTGTTTGACAGCGAGCAAGTCGAAGCCCGGGAAATGAAAGTGGCGGTCCCGCACTCGCAGGCCGCAGGTGGTACCGTCGATTTGATTGGTAACCCGGTAAAATTCAGCAAAACCCCGGTCCAATATCGCTATGGACCGCCGTTATGTGGCGAACACAGCACGGAAATCATGGCTGAACTCGAAACCGCGCCGAAGCGCTGACAGGATTTAATTGACGATGACCATACTGACCGAACAGCAACAAGCTCTACAGGAAAAGGCACGCGAACTGGCCGACTCCGTGATCAGGGATCGGGCCGCGGAAGTGGATCGCAGCGAGGCCTACCCCTGGGACAATGTCGACGCGCTGACCCGGGCGGGATTCATGGGCATGACCATCCCCGAAGAATATGGTGGGAAAGGCCTGTCTTACCTGGAGGCAGTCCTGGTTATCGAGGAAATAGCCCGGGTGTGTGGCGTTACCGGTCGTATCGTGGTCGAAGCCAATATGGGTGGCGTCGGCGCGATCATGGCCTACGGTTCCGACGCGCAAAAAAAATTGGCGGCTGAACTGGTGTTGGACGGTGATAAACCAGCGATCTGCATCACCGAGCCCGGCGCCGGCAGCGCGGCAACGGAAATGACCACCACCGCAGTAAAGCAAGGCGATCATTACATATTGAATGGCACCAAACACTGGATCACCGGTGGGGGGGTCTCCAGACTGCACCTTATTTTTGCCCGTGTCGTGGAAAACGGCGAATCACAGGGGATAGCCGGGTTTATTGCCTTACCGGATTCGGAAGGGCTGACCATCGGCAAACGCGAACCCACCATGGGTTTGCGCGGTATCCCCGAAACCGAAGTGATCATGCAGGATCTCAGGGTACCTGTTGATATGGCGGTTATCCCGACGACCGGTTTGAAACGGGGTTTTGCCGGCCTGATGACAGCGTACAACGGTCAGCGAATCGGTGCCGCCACGGTGGCGCTCGGAATTGCCCGTGGGGCTTATGAACTGGCAATTGACTACGCAAAGTCGCGCCAGCAGTTCGGCCGACCGATCGCGGAGTTCCAGGGACTTCAGTGGATGCTGGCAGACATGTCTATCGGCTTGTCCGCGTCGCGCGCACTGATTCACAACGCGGCGCTCGAAGCCGGTGATGGTTTTCCGGACATGCGCGAGGCTGCCCAGGCCAAAATCCTGGCTTCCGAAACAGCGATCAAGGTGACCAACGATGCCTTGCAGATTCACGGTTCGGCTGGCTACTCCCGCAACAATGCGCTCGAGCGCATGTGCCGCGACGCGCGCATGTTCACCATCGGTGGTGGAACCGCGCAGATTTTACGTACCCAGGTGGCGGGATCGATTCTCGGTATCAGAACACCGCAAACCCGTGATGGGTACGCGAAATTCAATAACTAGGATTCGGGCTTCAGTATGAATGATTCGCAAACTGCAGTTTTTGACGATACCTTGTCGGATGCCAAGCAACAGCAACTGCTGGTTGCGGCAAAGGCCGGCCTGTTTGTACGCCATGAATCTTTTTCCGTAATCGATCTGGATGCACTGACGAAAACCGTGGGTAAGTTGCAGGCCGCTTTCCCGGATCATTTTCTGCATACCTTTGCCATCAAGGCCAATTTTTATTTGCCGGTCTTGCGTCACCTTGCCGACTATGCCGCGGTTCTACGCGATAAAGTGCCGGATCTGTTCAGCGGAAAATTTAAAGTGATGACCGAGTTTGGCAGGGCCGTAGTCGCCAAGTCAGCCTGTTCGGTGGCACGTGTCGAATACACCAAGAACATGGGCGGCAGGCAAATCGCTCTGACTCATGCGGGCGCGCATAACATGATGCGGATTGTATTTCAGCCGGAAGTCTGGGCGCGGCGTGTGACTGCGCTGTTACCGTCGGGTCAGGCCCGTACTGGAGACCGGGTAATACAGGATGTGGCGGGACCTTGCTGTTTCGCCGGCGATACTATTGCGCATCAACGCCCACTCCCGCTATTGGAGCCGGGCGACGAGGTCATGGTTCACGATACCGGCGCCTACTGTTTTTCCAATCATTTCATGTACAACGCACTTGGCGCTGACCCGGTTTATGCCTGTAGTCTGGATGGGGATGGGGAATACATTGTTAGCATGATGAACACCGGTGAAGATGTCGAAACCCTGGTTAATAATTTTTCATGAGCCAGACCGCCGCTACCATCATTGCTGATCAACTTGCCGCACAGGGTTGCCAGCATGTGTTTGGCATGCCGGGCGGTGAAGTCGTGGTTTTACTCGATGCGTTAGAGTCGGCGGGCATTCGTTTTGTATTGTGCAAACATGAAAATAATGCGGGATATATGGCAGAAGGCACGTGGCAGGCTACCGGCGCTCCCGGTATTTTGCTCACTACGATAGGACCGGGATTGGCCAACGCGGTCAATACCATTGCCAACGCGTTTCAGGAACAGGTACCACTGATCGTTCTGAGCGGCTGCATCGATCGTGCCGAGGCCGAAAGCTTCACCCACCAGGTAATCGATCAATCCGCTTTGTTGGCCCCGGTGACCAAGGCCCAGTTCCGGGTTGCCGAAGGGACCGCACCCGCAGTTATCGACAAGGCGATTGCCATCGCCATGGCCGATCCACCGGGTCCGGTTCACGTCGATCTGCCCCATAACCTGGCGGCCACGGCGATATCCGAGTGTCAAACTTCTGCATTGGTCGCTTCCCCGGGTCTTTGGCCGGATGACCAATCGCGCAAACAGGCTATCGAACTGCTAGAGAATTCCCGCCGACCAATTTTGGTTGCCGGTCTTGGTGCGATACACCATGGGGCGGGGTCGGGGATCAAGGCGCTGTGTGAAAAATTTTCAATGCCTGTTTTAACCACCTATAAAGCCAAGGGTATTGTTGATGAGGCACATCCCCTGTGCCTGGGCGGACATGGGTTGTCACCATTAGCCGATCGAGCGATTTTACCACTGCTGAAAGCATCGGATTGCGTGATTCTCGCTGGTTACGATCCAATAGAAATGCGCAACGGGTGGTGTCATCCCTGGAACCCGGAAGCGGCGATCGAGATTTGTCACTGCGACAATTACCACGGCATGCATGGCAGCGCAGTGCGTTTCGTCGGCGACGTTGCCGCTGCGCTGCAGCAATTGACCGACGGCAGTACGGTTGCCAACGATGTCTGGGTCGATCGGGCCCCGCAGCAAGCAAAAGCCACACTCGGCGAGGCCTTTACCGGTCGTGCGCACTGGGGACCGCATCAGGTGTTTGACACCGTGCAGCAGCACTTACCGGACGATGCCGTGGTTACCGTCGACAGTGGTGCCCATCGAATTCTGTTAACCCAGATGTGGCGTTGTAGTCGACCTGGATCGCTGCTGCAATCGAGCGCATTTTGCACCATGGGTATCAGCCTGCCGCTGGCAGCGGGGTATAAGCATGCTGCGCCTGCAAGCACGGTTGTCGCCGTGGTGGGCGACGCCGGGCTGGAGATGGTCATGGGTGAGTTGGCAACCCTGCGAGATCAGAAAATCAACATCATCATCCTGGTGCTGGTCGACGAAAGCCTGGCGCTGATTGAATTGAAGCAACGCCGTAGTGAGTTGCCCAATGCCGGGGTGGATTTCGGCGGCACCGATTTTGTCGCCGTAGCAGAAGCTTATGGTGGTTATGGCGTCTGGATCGAGGGTGCCGAGTCGCTGGAACAGGAACTTCGTCAGGCTCGAGAGGTGAATTCGTTTTCCATACTGGCCTGCAGGATCACCAAGATGGAGTATGACGGTGCGTTTTAATCCTGAAGCCCGTGATGCCAGTCATTGCCTGGTTGCTCCACTGCTCGCAATGACCCGGAATATTGAATGAGCAAGGATTTTGTTAGCGTTAAAAAACGGATAATACCGAAGGTATAGAAGCAGCGATTAATAAATCAAGGGGGGTTAATTGTAAAAATAATTGAGAGTGTTATATTCATTTGCTGGCCCCAGTGGCGGGTTTACGAAAGCTAAATTAGCGCAAGGCCGGCAAATAAAAACAAAATCGTTTTACAACTTATGGAGATACAAATGAGCACTGATAAGAAATTTTCGAGAAAACTGATGGTGGCGGGCATGGCCCTGGCGACATCACTGGCTGCAGCGCCTGTATTTGCTGCGAAAAATACCTTTATTACCATTGGTACCGGTGGGGTAACCGGTGTTTATTACCCAACCGGTGGCGCTATCTGCCGACTGGTAAACAAGGGTCGTAAAAAACACGGCGTTCGTTGCTCGGTCGAATCAACAGGTGGTTCTGTTTACAACATTAATACCATCCGTGCCGGTGAGCTGGACATGGGTGTCGCCCAGTCTGACTGGCAGTATCATGCTTACAATGGCACCGGCAAAAAGGCCTTTATCGATGCGGGTCCGTTTAAGAAATTACGAGCTGTATTCTCAGTCCACCCTGAACCCATCAGTATCGTGGCGCGTAAGGATGCCAATATCAAGCACGTCAGTGACCTGGTCGGTAAGCGGGTCAATATCGGTAACCCCGGTTCCGGTACTGAAGCTACCTGGAATGTTATGTGGAAAGCCATGGGGCATAGCAATAGCGATCTGAAACTGGCCTCGCAAATGAAGTCCGCGGAAACCCCGGGAGCGCTTTGTGATAACAAGATCGATGCATTCTTCTGGTTGGTCGGTAATCCTGCGGCGCTCAACAAGGAAGCAACCACCACTTGTGATGCAATCTTTGTCGCAGTTGATGGTCCTGTGGTAGATAAACTGGTTAAGGAAAATGCCTTTTTTGCCAAGACGGCTATTCCCGGTGGTATGTATCGCGGTAATCCTGACGATGTTCCAACCTTCGGTGTCGGTGCTACCTTCGTTTCTTCAAGCGATGTACCGGCGAATACCGTTTATGAAGTGGTCAAGGCAGTATTCGAAAATCTTGATTCCTTCAAGAAACTTCACCCGGCGTTTGCTCATTTAACCAAGAAAGGCATGATTCACAATTCCAACTCGGCTCCTTTTCATGAAGGCGCCAAGCGCTACTATAAAGAAGCAGGTTTAATGTAAGTAAAAAGGTGTTGATCAAGGGGCAATGAATGCCCCTTGATTACATTCCTGTAATTGAAGGGATCTCTGAGTCCATCAGAGAATTCCGAATATAAACCCTAGTGAATTTCCAGTTTTATTGTGTTTATAAACCCCTGCCTGACAGTTGAAATATCCGGTGCCCGGTATTCATTAAAAGCGTATAACATATTCAACCCTGGGGGATGAGTGATGGGAGAGAATAACCAGACAGCAAGCGAAGCCGAACTCGAGCAGATGATTGCGGAAACCGATACCGGTGCCCGGTCACCCGAGGGGGGTGTTGGGAAGTTACTATTAATTATTGCCTTTACATGGGCGATATTCCAATTGTGGATTGCATCGCCGCTGCCTTTCATGCTGGCTGATATTCATCTTTGGGGGAGTACTACGCTCGCAGATTTCATTCCGGTGTTGAATAACACGCATACCCGCTCGATTCACCTGGCGTTTGCACTTTGCCTGGCGTTCCTGGCGTATCCTTCGTTCAAGCGCTCACCGCGAAAATTTATCCCGATACAGGATTGGGCGATGGCAATTGTCGCCGTTTCTACCGCCATGTATCTTTCGGTTTTCGCTTTGGAACTCGCGGAGCGTCCGGGACTGCCGACAACCACGGATCTGGTGATTTCCGGCATCGGTATCGTCATGGTGCTGGAAGCTGCGCGCCGGTCGCTGGGTCCACCGTTGATGATTATCGCCGGGTTATTTCTTTGTTATGTTTTCTTTGGGCATCTGGCGCCGGAAGTCATTGCATGGAAAGGCGCCAGTTTCTCAAAGGCCATGTCGCATATGTGGCTGACCCAGGAGGGTGCTTTTGGCGTCGCTCTAGGCGTGTCGGCAAGCATGGTTTTCCTGTTTGTTTTATTCGGTTCCCTGCTGGAAAAAGCCGGCGCCGGTAACTACTTTATCTGGGTTGCGTTTTCACTGCTGGGTCATATGAAAGGTGGGCCCGCGAAAGCCGCGGTCGTGTCTTCCGCGATGACCGGGCTGGTATCGGGATCATCGATTGCCAACGTGGTGACAACCGGCACATTCACCATTCCGTTAATGAAAAGAGTCGGATTTCCCGCCGAGAAAGCGGGTGCGGTTGAAGTAGCATCTTCCACCAATGGTCAGCTGACGCCTCCGGTTATGGGTGCAGCGGCATTCCTGATGATTGAATTTGTCGGCATCTCGTATATCGAAGTCATCAAACACGCATTTCTACCCGCCATCATTTCGTATATTGCGCTGGTCTATATCGTACATCTGGAAGCCTGCAAGGCGGGTTTTGAAGGCCTGCCCAGGGTTGTAAAAAGAACCTTTTTACAAAGTGCTCTGGTTTTTGCAACCGTGGTCGTCGGTATTGTCGTGGTATCGGGTGTTACCTTTTATCTGTTCGGCTGGGTCAAGGATTTCTTTGGTGACAGCTCATTCTGGATTGCGACCGTGATCGTGCTCGTTGTTTATGTTGCGCTGGCCAAGTTCGCCACCCGGTTCCCGGAACTCGGGCGCAGCGATGAAATTGATGAATTACCCATTCCCGGGCCCATTGTAAAAGCAGGTCTTTATTATATTCTGCCGGTGGTGGTGTTGATATGGTGTTTGACCGTCGAGCGCCTGTCGCCGGGACTGGCCGCTTTTTATGCGACCTTGTTAATGGTCATCATTACGCTGACGCACAAGCCGATGAAAGCCTGGTTTCATGGTGAACGAAGTCTAAAGAATAAATTTGGCGACGGAGTGGCAGATGCATTTAACGGCATGGTCTCGGGCTCGCGTAATATGATTGGTATCGGTGTTGCGACCGCCTGTGCCGGTTTGATCCTCGGCACGGTTACCTTGACCGGAATCGGCCTCGTCATGGCCGAATTCGTCGAATTGATCTCGGCCGGTAATATTATCCTGATGCTTTTATTTACCGCGATTATCAGCCTGATACTGGGTATGGGGCTGCCGACAACGGCCAACTATATTGTAGTATCGTCGTTAATGGCTCCGGTTATTGTGGAGGTAGGTGCCGCGAATGGATTGATTGTGCCGTTGATTGCAGTGCACATGTTTGTATTCTATTTCGGGATACTGGCGGACGATACGCCACCGGTGGGACTGGCTGCCTATGCGGCGGCCGCAATTTCAGGCGGCGATCCGATAAAAACCGGTATCCAGGGTTTCACCTACGACATTCGCACCGCCATACTGCCGTTTATGTTCATTTTCAATACTGAATTGCTGATGATTGGTATTACCGGTGTATTCCACCTGTTGTCGGTTATCATCACCGCACTGGTGGCGATGCTGCTCTTTGCGGCGGCGACGCAAGGGTGGTTCCTGACCAAAACCCGGCGCTGGGAAACCGTTGCGTTATTATTAATTGCCTTCACCTTTTTCCGCCCCGGGTTCTGGATGGATTTGATTTACTCGCCTCTGCAAAAAGCCCCGGCGATGGAAATATATAACATCGTCAAGGCGTTACCCGAAAACGAACAGGTTCGGGTTCACGTCATGGGCGAAACGCTCGAAGGTAAGGCCGTCGATAAGGTGGTGATGTTGCCCGTGGGTGCCGCAAATGCCGATGGCAAGGATCGTCTGGCAGTTGCTGCCGGTCTTGAATTGAGAGAAGAAGATGGCAAGATGATGATCGATAATATTGTGTTCGGTAGTGCTTCGGAGCGACAGAAGCTTGATTTTGACTGGGAGATAGTCGACGTACAGGTTAAATCGGATCGACCGTCCAAGCAGTGGTTTTATTTTCCGGCGACAATCCTGCTTTTGCTGGTTCTGGCTCTTCAGAGGAAAAGGCGGGATTCTGATCTGATACCGGCGACGGCATAACAAATTACAAAATATATACTACAGGTGGACCATGTTTAAAAATATTCTGCTGCCGGTCGATCTGGAACACCCGGAATCGGCCCAAAAATCGGTTGATTTCGCAATTGAAGAAGCCCGCAGATCCGGGGCAGGCGTTCACGTGATGACGGTAGCGCCGGGATTTGGCATGCCGTTGGTTGCCGGTTTTTTCCCCGATGATCAGGTCAAGGGCGCGATGAAGGAAATAGCCCGGCATTTGCAGAAGTACACCGAGAAAAATATTCCTGCAGATTTGTTGGGAACCAGCCTCGTTACCGAGGGCAATCCGGCGGAACAAATTTTAAAACAGGCTGACAAGATTCAGTGCGACTTGATTGCAATATCCTCGCACGACACGGAACTGGAGAAAATTTTCCTCGGCTCCGTTGCCGCCAAGGTGGTTCGTCATGCAAATTGTACGGTGCTGGTCTGTAAATAATGGCACTTACCTAAACCATTCATACCCGCTTTCGCGAAAACTTTCACCGATTATCCGGCCATAGCCGGATTGGTATGACGATAGTTGCGAGCTTAAGTCAGTACCATTGTACTGTGTCCCCGGAATGTTCTAAATGACGCCGTTTATTGTTGGTCTTGTGCTGTTTGCCGCGCTGCTGCATGCGAGCTGGAATGCAATGGCAAAGTCGGGGGGAACACCGCAGTTCAGCATCGCTTCTTATCGACTGGTTAACGCGATCTGGTGTTTGCCGCTGCTGTTTTTTTTTCCGATTCCGTTAGCCGAAAGCTGGCCGATGTTGCTGGCCTCGACGCTTATCCATACGATTTACTACTACACGCTTTCAAAGTCTTATCGTAGTGGGGACCTGTCCCAGGTGTACCCGTTGTTTCGTGGTTTGGCGCCTGTATTGGTGGTGCTGGGCGCGGCGTTGTTTGCTGACGAGTTTTTGGGACCGGGCGCCATGCTCGGCATTGGGATCGTCAGCGCCGGGCTAATCAGCATTACCTTTGTCGGCAAGATTCCCGCTCCGGCGTTACGTTGGGGGCTGGCAACCTCGGTGTTGATCGCCGCTTATACGGTCGCCGACGGTATCGGCGTGCGCGCCGCCGGCAACCCCTTCAGTTATATACTCTGGTTGTTTGTGTTCGAACCGATTCCCATCGGCTTATGGTTGTTGGCAACGGAACGATCGGGCTGGTTTGCATACATGCGAGCCAAGCCGGGCAAGATAACGGTTGGCGCGCTGGCCGCCGCCGCCGCTTACGCGATGGTTATCTATGCGATGAGTATTGCACCGATGGGAATGGTTTCATCGCTGCGCGAAACCAGTGTAATATTTGCAGCCTTGATCGGCACCCTGATCTTCCGGGAACCATTCGGAAAGCAGCGTATAGTCGCCGCGATACTGGTGTGCCTCGGGGTAGTAATGATAAAAGTCCTAAGCTAAGAGGAACAACCATCGATGTCATTGACGAAAGATTTTGCACGGGTGGAGTTGAGCCACAAGCCGACGCCCCTCGAATTACTGGGGAACGCCAGCTCTGAATTCTCCACCAATGTCTGGATTAAACGCGACGACTGTACCGGCCTTGCTTTTGGAGGCAACAAGAGCAGGCAACTTGAATTTTATATCGGGCATGCCCTGCAACAGGGTGCCGATACCCTGCTGACCACCGGTGCGGTGCAGTCTAATCATGTGCGCATGACGGTGGCAGCGGCTCGAAAGGTCGGTCTTGATGTCGAGGTACAGCTTGAGCACCGGGTCGATCGAAACCAACCCGAATATCAACAATCCGGCAATCCTTTCCTGGTCAGGCTGATGGGCGCAAAAATTCACTATTACGCGGCGGGTGAAGATGAGGATGGTGCCGACCAGGCTTTGGTGGAACTTGCTGCGCAACTCAAGCGCGCGGGAAAAACCGCCTACGTAATCCCATTGTCGAATGCCCGTACTCCCTACGGCGCACTCGGGTATATCGACGGCGCAGAGGAAACCCTAACCCAGTTAAAGGCAATGGATATTTCCCCTGTCTGTTTCATCGTGCCCACCGGGTCGGCGTCGACCCACAGCGGGTTTCTGCTGGGCGTCAGGGCATCGGGTTGGGATAACCCGGTGCATGGGGTCTGTGTACGCCGGGACGCCGAGAGCCAGCGGCAGCGGGTGCGCACCAAGCTGGATGCCGTAATCGAGACCATCGGTAGCGATATCGCAATTCCCGACTCGGATATTATCTGCGACGACAGCATGCTGGCACCCGGATACGGTATGCCTAACGATGCCACCGTGGCAGCGATCAAGTACCTGGCCAGACGCGAAGGCATTTTGCTCGATCCCACCTATTCAGGGAAAACTTTTGCGGTACTACTGGAGCAGTTGAAACAGGGGGTATACGGGAGCGACGATCACGTCGTGTTCCTGCATACCGGCGGTACACCCTCCTTGTTCGGATATCCGGAACTGGTCGATAACGACTGAATTGTGACGTTTTTTCGATAGACGGCGAGTCGCTCGATCCCTACAATCGAGCATCAATTTTTGTGGATCAAATGTTTAAGGAGTTGTTTGATGTCCAAACCAAAAATCATAGTAACGCGTCGTTGGCACCCGGAAGTCGAATCCGTTCTCGCCGAACGCTTCGATACCGAGCTCAATGAAGATGACCATTCGATGACGGTTGCCGAACTGCAGGATGCGCTGCGCAATGCCGACGCGGTTCTACCCACGGTGTGCGACAAGGTGAACGCCGAGGTGCTCGGCGCAGACAATATTCGCGCTAAAATCCTCGGCAGCAACGGGGTTGGCTTCAATCATATCGATCTGGGCGCAGCTAAAACGGCTGGTCTGACGGTAACCAATACGCCGGAAGTGCTTACCGACTGTACCGCAGACCTGGCGCTGACTTTGCTGCTGACGGTTGCCCGCCGCGTCGGCGAAGGTGAGCGTCATTTGCGTAACGGAGAATGGAGCGGCTGGCGCCCGACTCACATGATGGGTACCAGCGTCAGCGGTAAAACCCTGGGTTTGATCGGCATGGGTCGCATCGCAGGCGCTGTTGCCGCTCGTGCGGCTCACGGTTTCAATATGAAGATTATTTTTCATGATCCTTTCCCGCCGCGCGATGAAGATATCGCCGGTTTGAACGCAACCCGATGCGCTTCTCCCGAGGAGGTGTTTGCCAGGGCGGATTTTGTGTCATTACATTGCCCGGGTGGCAAGGATACTTATCACCTGATCGGCGCTGGAGCTTTCAAGGCAATGCGACCGGACGCGTTTTTAATCAACACCGCACGAGGTGATGTCGTCGATGAAACAGCCCTGGTTGCCGCGCTCGAAAACGGTGATATAGCGGGCGCCGGACTCGATGTGTTTGAAAAAGAACCGTCGGTCAATTCGGAGCTGCTGAAAATGGAAAATGTGGTGTTGTTGCCGCATCTTGGCAGTGCCACCCGGGAAACGCGCAAAGCCATGGGAATGCGGGTGGTCGAAAACATCGAGGCTTTCTTTGCGGGTGATACCCCGCGCGACAAACTGGTTTAACCCGTTTCATGGAATTCCACTCACGGTGACCAGTATCTGAACGTTAACAGAGTTAGGATAGCCTATCATTCCCGCGCAAGCGGGAATCTCCTGACGCGCCACCGTTGCAAGATCCCCGCTTGCGCGGGGATGACAACTGGTATCCTGTTACAGGCAGGCTTCGAACAGCGACCGGGTATTTTCCCGGGTCATTTCAACCGGGTTGCCACCAACGCTCGGGTCCTTGAGCGCGGAATCGACCAGCCAGTCCATATCGGGATCGGTGACACCGAGCTCGGTTAGATTCGCCGGGATGCCTAACGACGCGTTCAATTCGACAACGTAATTGTAGAAACCATCAAAGCCTCCGGCGATGTCGAGGTAGGCGCCGAGTGACTCGATGCGCGCCTCGATCACGACACGATTGAATTTTAATACCGGCGCCATGACGACCGCATTGGTGGTGCCATGGTGGCTGTTGTAAAACGCACCGATCGGATGCGATAACGCGTGAATGGCGCCCAGTCCTTTTTGAAATGCAGTCGCCCCCATTGCGGCCGCCGACATCATGTGTGTGCGCGCCTCGATATCGTTGCCGTCATTATAGGCACGGGGCAAATACTCCTTAACCAGGCGCATGCCCTCGACCGCGATCCCCTGACTCATGGGGTGGTAGTGCGGAGAACAGTAAGCCTCCAGACAATGGGCGAATGCATCCATACCGGTGCCTGCGGTGATCGCGGTTGGCATGCCGACGGTCAGTTGCGGGTCGCAGATCACGACAGCGGCCAGAATTTTAGGGTGAAAAATGATTTTCTTTTCGTGAGTTTCCGAATTCGATAACACCCCGGCGCGGCCAACCTCGGAACCGGTTCCAGCGGTGGTTGGCACTGTGACAATCGGTGCAATCTTGTCCGCATCGGCCCGGATCCACCAGTCTCCAACATCTTCGAAATCCCAGACCGGACGAGTCTGTCCGCACATAAAGGCGACGACCTTGCCGAGGTCAAGACCTGAACCACCGCCAAATGCGACAACGCCATCGTGTCCACCGTCGTGATACGCCTCGAGCCCCCGCTCGAGGTTGTTCTCGTTGGGGTTGGGGTCGACCTCCGCAAACATGGACTTGCCAAGCCCGGCCTGGTCCAGTAACGCGAGTGTGTCCTGGGTGATCGGTAAATTGGCGAGTCCGCGGTCGGTGACCAGTAACGGCTTACTGATGCCGGCGGTTTGACAGGCGTCGGCTATTTCACCAATGCGACCGGCGCCGAAGCGAATTGCGGTTGGATACGACCAGTTTCCGGTTAGTTGCATTTTGATTGCCTCACTGATGATTGTTGTTAAGCCCTTTCGAAGCCGCGATTGACTTCGTAATCGGTGACCTTGCTGTTGAAATCTTCGAGTTCCCACTCGGCGGCGCGCAGGTAGTGGTCAATCACATCGGATCCCATGGCGTCGCGCAGCATACTGGATTTTTTCAGTGCCCGGGAAGCCTGTCCCAGGGTCGAGGGTATTTCACGGGCTTTTTTGGCCTGGTAAGCGTCGCCTCTAAATTCTTTCTCGAGTTCGAGTTTTTCTTCCATTCCGGCAATGCCGGCCGCCATTTGTGCGGCAATTGCCAGATATGGGTTCAAATCACTGCCGCCGACGCGGCATTCTACGCGCACATTGCGGCTACCGTCGGCGACCACCCGGTATCCGGCAGTACGGTTGTCAAGTGACCAGATAGCCTTGGTTGGCGCAAAGGTACCCGCCACGAAACGCTTGTAGGAATTGACGTAAGGCGCCAGAAAACAGGTAACGTCACTGGCGTATTTCAATAGTCCGGCAATGTAGTGTCGCATCGTGTCGGACATACCGTATTCGGCGTCGGCATCGTAGAACACCGGGTCTCCATTGGCCGCGAGCAGTGATTGATGGATATGGCTGGAGGAGCCTGCTGCGTTATGACTCCACTTGGCAAGAAAAGTAACGGCCCGGTCGTTCAGAAAAGCAATTTCCTTGACTGCGTTCTTCACCAGGCAATGGTTGTCAGCCATTTCCAGGGCGCCGCAATAACAGACGTTGATTTCCGCCTGCCCCGGGTCGGCCTCGCCCTTGGTATTCTCGACGCGTACCCCCGCGCCGTGCAACCCGTTGCGAATTTTTCGCATCAGGTTTTCCTCTTTGGTGGTCTGGAAGATATGGTAATCCTCGTTATAAGGACTGATGGTCGTCATTTCGCGATAACCCTTGTCGCGCATATCCTCGAAACTCTCGCGAAATACGAAGAATTCGAGCTCGGTCGCCACGGCCGATTCCAGGCCCATAGTTTGCAGGCGATCGATTTGCTGCTTCAGCACCGAACGCGGTGCATGCGGCACCAGCGCGTGGGTATGATGATCGAGCAGGTCACAGGTCACCATGGCGGTGCCTTCTAGCCAGGGCAACAAGCGCAAGGTCGTCAGATCAGGCTGCATGATATAGTCACCATAGCCGGTCGACCAGCTGGTGGCAGCGTAGCCGTCCACGGTAAACATTTCGAGGTCGGTCGCGATCAGATAGTTGCAACAATGGGTTTCTTCCCAGGCGCTTTCGAGAAAGAACTCCGCGTGAAATCGCTTACCCATCAGGCGGCCCTGCATATCGGGAAATGCGGTAATGACCGTATCGATTTGTGCGGCGGAAACCTGTTCCTTGAGTGCATCCAATGTGAGATTGCCTGGCATGATTGTGATATATGTCCGTTTTAAAATAGTGAAGTATAGAATACGTCACCGGGTTTCAAACGATCAAGTCTAATCATAGCGACAGTGATGTTTGAACAGAACCCCCATAGCCCCACCCCTGAAATTTACGACAGGATTAAAAAACCCACTCTTTCGCAGCGGTCCCGCGTCAAAGGGGCTAACCCGCATTTCTCTCGGTCAGAGCGCTTAACATATTGTCAGAATCAAGACTCGATAATCGGCTGTCCTGACAACTCCAACGAACATGTGATAGTCACAGTGGGTGGAATACATTTTTGCCTATCAAAAATGTTTTCCGCGCACCCCTTGCACCGATAATTATCATTGGTGACGGTTAACCGAAATCTTCGAAGGCATCGATCGCCGCCCGGTCGTAGCCGAGACTCGCGGTCAGCAACTGGCTGGTGTAGGGCA
>CAZAVY010000029.1:0-33206 GCA_964488685.1 uncultured Gammaproteobacteria bacterium | reverse complement strand
ATTTCTTTACTCCGGAACTGCAGGATCGGGCGATCAGAAAACACAAAATGATCAGGGACCTGCGCGACGCGATCGATCAAGAACAGTTTGAAATCTACTACCAGCCCATTGTAGATATGCAAAGCAACGCGTTGACCAAGGCCGAAGCGCTGCTGCGTTGGCATCACCCCGAATCAGGTTTGGTCAGCCCTTCGGTGTTCATACCGATCGCGGAGGAAACCGGTCTGATTGCCGAAATCGGCAACCTGGTTTTTTACAACGTAGTCGATCAGGCCAACGACTGGCGGAATCGGTACCAAATCGAATTCCAGGTCAGTATCAACACCTCCCCACTCCAATGGATCGACGAGGCAGCGGCCATGAGTCAATGGTTTTCCCATCTGCAGCAAACCGGGATCAGCGGCCGGTCGATCAGCGTGGAAATTACCGAGGGCCTGATAATGGATGCCAACGACAAGATAACCAATCGATTATTGGACTTTCGCGACGCCGAGATTCAAGTCTCGATTGACGATTTCGGAACCGGTTATTCTTCGCTCTCCTACCTGAAACAGTTCGACATCGATTACCTGAAAATTGACCAGTCATTCGTGCGTAATCTCAATCACGATACAAACGATCTGGCGTTGTGCGAGGCAATAATCGTGATGGCGCACAAACTGGGAATCAGGGTGATCGCGGAAGGCGTTGAAACCGAATCTCAGAATCAATTGTTAAAGGACTTTGGATGTGACTTTGGCCAGGGCTACCTCTATTCAAAGCCAGTTCCCGCCACTGATTTCGAGGTGCTTTTCAAAAAATATCCCACCATTAGCGACGCACCGGCAAAAAAGAGCACCGCCTAGTCTGTACAGAACACCAAGTGAAAGATTACCCATGGATATCTCCCATACAGGGTCACAACGGGGCGCAGACATGGGGTAAGAGTAAAAACCTTTACCTCACTGGGTTACGAAATTTGGAACCCAAAAAAACCCGGTACTACCGGGCTTTTTGTTTGACGCAGGATCTGGTTACAACCAGTAAACGAAAACAAACATGCCTAGCCAGACCACGTCCACGAAGTGCCAGTACCAGGCGACGGCTTCGAAGGCAAAATGGTTGCGCGGCGAGAAGTGCCCCTTGGCGGCGCGCACCATGATAATTGCCAGCATGATCGCACCCATGGTTACGTGGAAACCATGAAAACCGGTGAGCATGAAGAAAGTGGTGCCGTAAATACCCGTGTCGAGGCGCAGGTTCAGCTCCTCGTAAGCGTACACATATTCAACGCCCTGTAAGAATACGAACCCGAAACCGAGTGCGACCGTAGCGAACAACCAGTATACCAACCAGGTGTTGTCTTCACGCTTCAGTGCCCAATGCGCGAGGGTTACAGTCAGCCCGGAAGTCAGCAAGATGGCGGTGTTAATGGCAGGCAGGCCCCAGGGACCCATGGCCTGCTTGGCGACTTCAAATTTTTCCGCCAGCGGTACGTTGAGCAACGGCCATGCGGCTTCGAAATCCGGCCACAGGTATTGCGCGGTAGCATCGTTGTTGGAGGCGCCATCGAGCCAGGGTATCGAGTACATGCGGGCATAAAACAACGCGCCGAAAAAGGCGGCGAAGAACATGACCTCGGAAAAGATAAACCAGCCCATACCCCAACGGAACGACATATCGACCTGCTGGTTGTAGTAACCGGCCAATGACTCCTCGATAACTGTGCCGAACCAGCCGTACATCATGAATATCAAAATTGCGATGCCGACAAATATCGGTGTCATACTCCAGTCACCGTGCAGGAATTTGGCAAAACCAACCACGATCGTGAACAACCCGATAGAACCGATAATTGGCCAATGGGTGCCATGCGGTACGTAATAATCTTCGCGGCTTGTACTACTCATGGATTCGTCTCTACTATTTATCCTGAATACGTTTGAATTATTCCCTATCCCCTGTCCAGGCTGAAAAACGTATAGGACAGGGTTATCTGTTCAATTTTTTCCGATATGCCGGTACCGACAATAAATCGCATCGGCATATCACGCGTCTCGCGTCCAGCCAGTTCCTGCTGGGTAAAGCAGAAGCATTCAGTTTTGTTAAAGTACTCAGCGGCAAGTCCCGGCGATACACTGGGCACTGCCTGACCCAGAGTATTGTTGTCACTGGTGCTTCGTACCCGAAATACCGCTTCATAAACCTGCCCCGGATGAATCACCATCTTCTTCACCAGGGGTTCGAAATCCCATGGCAACCCGGTATTGGTATTTGCCAGGAAACGCACCTCGATAGTCCTGGAAACATCTACCAGGCTGGGGTCGATTTCCGAGGCTTCGATACGCCCGGTCTTGCCGTTTAACCCGGTAATGTCGCAAAAGACATCGTACAAGGGTACCAACGCAAAGCCGAAGCCAAACATCAACAGCGGAATCATTGCCAGTTTTAGCGGGTTAACCTTCACCCAAAGTTCCCCCACAAAAATGTCGCGATGAAAAAGGCCGCAACGATCAGCAGATGTGCAAATACAATCCGCAGGATGCGCTTACGCCTCGCTGCGGGGGTGAAATCCTGGTGCTGATTTTGCTGCATTAACAAACCTCTTGCTCCTGCCTACCTGACCGGAGGCGCTTCGGTGAAGCTATGATACGGCGGCGGCGACGACAACTGTTCGAATTCAAGCCCGGTTGCACCTTCCCAGACCTGATCGGTCGCTTTGTTGCCACCCTTGATTGTCTTGATAACGATATACAGGAAAAATATCTGTGCCAGACCAAAGGCAAAGCCGCCCACACTCGAAATCATATTGAACTCGGCAAACTGCAGCGAGTAATCCGGGATCCGACGCGGCATGCCTGCAAGGCCAAGAAAGTGCTGTGGGAAAAATAAAACATTAACCGCTATGGTAGACCACCAGAAGTGGATCTTGCCCAGTTTTTCGTCGTACATATGACCGGTCCACTTCGGCACCCAGTAGTAGAACGCGGCGATAATCGAGTAGAGTGCGCCGGTAACCAGCACGTAGTGGAAATGCGCCACCACGAAGTAGGTATCGTGGTACTGGGTATCGACCGGTGCTACGCCCAGCATCAATCCGGAAAATCCACCCAGGGTAAACATGACGACGAATCCCAGCGCCCACAGCATCGGCGTTTCGAAGGTCATCGAGCCCTTCCACATCGTGGTTACCCAGTTGAAGATCTTGACCCCGGTCGGTACCGAGATCAGGATGGTGGCATACATAAAGTAAAGTTCGCCCATGACCGGCATACCCACGGTAAACATATGGTGCGCCCATACCATGAAAGACAGGATCGCAATTGACGCGGTCGCATACACCATCGAGCTGTAACCGAATAACGGCTTACGCGCGAAGGTCGGTATGATCGCTGATATTATGCCAAAGGCCGGCAATATCATGATGTACACCTCGGGGTGACCGAAGAACCAGAACAGGTGCTGGAACAGCACCGGATCGCCACCGCCGGCAGCATCGAAGAACGAAGTTCCGAAATGACGATCAGTCAACATCATCGTGACCGCGCCGGCGAGTACCGGCATTACCGCGATCAACAGGTAAGCCGTGATCAGCCAGGTCCAGACGAACAAGGGCATTTTCATCAGTGTCATACCCGGCGCACGCATATTCAGAATCGTCGCGATAATGTTAATCGCACCCATTACCGAGGAAATTCCCATCAAGTGTATGGCAAAAATGAAAAAATCGGTGGTATCGGGTGCAAAGGTTGTTGAAAGCGGTGCGTAAAAGGTCCAGCCAAAAGCCGGTGCCCCGCCTTCCATGAAGGTGGTGGAGGCCAGTATCGCAAACGCGAATGGCAGAATCCAGAAGCTCCAGTTGTTCATGCGTGGCAACGCCATATCGGGCGCACCGATCATCATCGGAATCAACCAGTTAGCGAGACCGACGAAGGCCGGCATGATTGCGCCAAACACCATTACCAGGCCATGCATGGTGGTCATCTGGTTGAAAAAATGAGGCTCAACCCATTGCAGCCCGGGCTGAAAAAGTTCCAGGCGGATAATCATCGCCATTGCTCCACCATATAGCAACATGGTAAAGGCGAGCCACAGGTAGAGCGTGCCGATATCCTTGTGGTTGGTAGTAGTCACCCAGCGCATCAAGCCACTGGCGGGACCGTGATGATCGTGAGCCTCGTGGCCGTCGTGAGTAATTTCAGTAGACATTTAATTCCCCTTATCTTGCATTCTTGATCGCCGAGGGTTGCACCATGTCACCCACGCTATTGCCAAAACTGTTGCGCTCGTAGGTAATAACCGCGGCGATATCGACATCGTTGAGCTGGCTCTTGAAAGCCGCCATCGAAGTGCCGGCCTTACCGTTAACGACGATATTGATAAGACCCGCGGCATCGCCGGTTACAATCGAGTTACCCGTCACCGCCGGGAAAGCACCCGGGATACCCGCACCGGTCGGGCCGTGGCAGGCTGCGCAGTTAACCTGGTAAACAGTTTCCCCGCGCGCCAGCAGATCCTGCATCGACCATTCCTGTTCGGCGGAGGCTGCCGCAGCTTCTGCTTCGGCCTTCTTGCCGGCAAGCCACTTTTGATATTCTGATTCGGTAACCGCTTCGACCACGATCGGCATAAAACCATGATCTTTACCACAAAGCTCTGCACACTGGCCGCGATAGGTACCGGGTTTTTCGATCACCGCCCACGAATCGTTGATAAAGCCCGGGATCGCATCCTGCTTGACCGCGAACTCCGGTACCCACCAGGCGTGAATCACATCGTCGGAGTGAAACAGGAAGCGGATTTTCTTATTGATCGGGAGTACTACCGGCTGATCGACTTCGAGCAGGTAATTTTCATTTCCGGTCGGGTCGCTGATTACATCGCGGCTCGATTGCGCCAGGCTGCTGATAAAACTTACACCTTCGTCGACGTAGGTGTATTTCCATTTCCACTGAATGCCGGTTACCTGCAGATTGATGTCGGCGTTGGTTTTGGCATCCTCCAGATCGAGCAAGGTACCGGTCGCGGGAATCGCAATACCAATCAAAATCAGCAGCGGTATAACCGTCCATACTATCTCAACGGTGGTGCTTTCATGGAAATTGGCAGCTTCGGCGCCTCTGGATTTACGGTGGTAAATGATCGACCAGGCCATGGCGCCGAATACCAGGGTCCCGATACCGACACAGATCCAGAAAACCAGCATATGCAGGTCGTAAAGCTCCTGGCTGATCGGGGTTACGCCCTGGGTCATGTTCAACCCGTACTCGGCTTTGGCGCTGGACATCGATAGCATCAAAACCAGGCCCGCGACGATGACCTCAAAACGTCGGGACAGCATGTTAAATATCATTATCAACCCCCTGGAACACAGGGCCGCTTTTTGGTCTAACTGGAGCGGTACCTATGCCAGCAAATAAACACAAAAATGCCACCTGGATTCGAAACTCAGACGGCGTAAAAATCAAACGCGGATTATACAGCCTTTCAATTGAAAGGCTAGCGCCTCCTTTTCCGAATTTGCAAGAAAACTACCGACTTCTACCGACTCCCCATACATGCTGATAGCCAGCCTGCGCCTATGGCTACGCGCGTCAGGATGATCGTCGATTATTCGTACCCACGGGGTCTTGAACTGCCACTGGTGTTCGACTCGCCGCCGCCCTTTTTCGATCCTGGTAGCGTGCCGGTCCAGGGTGATCACTTCCTTGCGATAAACCTTGCGCGAGGTTAAATACAACGCGATCCCCAAGGCCAGCATTTCAAGCCCCGAAAACGGCAACACCAGCCACAACCCCTGCAGCATGAAGAACAACCCGACGACCAGCGCAACCACGCAGGTCAGGAGATAAAACAGAATCAGCTCTCGCCAGCTGATGGAGCAGTTGGGAGACAGCACGAAGCGGTAGCTTTGACCGGAATTAAATTTATGGATGCTAACCATCTAGATAAATAACTATTCGCGAATGGGTATTTCAACACTTTAACCGAACTGCGACAATAGCAAATCTGGCGAAAATTGCAGGATATCAGAATTGAACGGTTCGAATGACGGCAGTTCCGGGGAAGAAACCCGGATCAGTTTCTGGTCACTGATGAAAAGTACCTTTTCCGCCTTCATCGGGGTTCAAAGCAATGCCAACCGGGAACGTGATTTCAGGCATGGGAAAATATCCCAGTTTATCTGGATGGGACTATTGTTCGGGTTGATATTTGTCCTGACCCTGATCGGGGTGGTACAACTGGTTTTGCACTTTACCGGGAACTAGGAATCTGTCGGACTTAGGATAAAAAGCCTTGCATAGTGATCAACCAGTAAAAACGCAAACAACAGGCTGAGATAAAATATCGAGTAACCAAAGGTTTTCATCGCAATCACGTCGGGCTGCTGATCGCGGTAAAGCCGGATCGAGTAGTACAGAAATCCGATTCCCAAAGCCAGCGCTCCAGCCAGGTAAATCAGCCCGCTCATCTGCACGATGAAAGGCATCATCGTTACAACGAACAGCAGGATGGTATAGAGCAGAATCTGGATCTTGGTAAAATTGACACCATGGGTAACCGGTAACATCGGAATGCCGGCCCTGGCGTATTCTTCGCGGCGACGGATTGCCAGCGCCCAGAAATGCGGCGGCGTCCAGACAAATATGATCAGGAATAACAGCAGGGCCTCGGTATCAACGCTGCCGGTGACTGCGGTCCAGCCCAGCAGCGGCGGCGCGGCGCCAGCGGCCCCGCCAAGTACGATATTCTGAGGTGTCGCACGCTTCAGGAACATGGTGTAAATCAGCGCGTAACCGACCAGGGAAAAAAATGTCAGTATCGCAGTCAGCAGGTTAACAAAAGCAGCCAGCATGGCGATGCCGAGTGCGCCGATCGCAAGCGCAAAAAACAGCGCCGACTTTTGATCGAGTTCGCCACTGGCCAGCGGCCGATCGCGGGTCCTTTCCATGATACGATCGATATGTTGATCAACCACGTGATTGATCGCGGCCCCCGAAGCTGCGGCGAGACCTATGCCGAGCAGGCCGAACACGAAAATATCCAGTGACACGGCACCGTCTGCCGCCAGCAACATACCCACCATCGCGGTAAACACGATCAGGTAAACAACTTTGGGTTTAGTCAGCTTGTAGTACTGCGACCAGGAAGAAAGTGTCAGTGCCGTCATTGTAGGTATCGATGGTTTTCGGTGCTTCGCGAAAGGCGGCCTTTATACAGGCATTTGCACCGCGATTCAATCGCGCAATGATAGCAGAATCAACCGATCTGGGATAACTTCATCAATTTTTTGATATCCTCCAGCATTCGGTTCTGATCGTTCTGCGCGGGATAGTGCATCATCAGGTTCTGGTCAGGATCAACCAGATACATTTTCGAAGTGCTGCCGACCGGATCATAGCCTTGCAGATAGAACTGCTGGTAGAGGCCCGGCTCGCGGTAATTCTCGATCACCTTCAGATCGGGATATTCCCGGAGATAGGCCTTGGTCGCGTCGCTCAGCGCTTGCGCACTGATCAACACGTTCTGCAATCGCGTGGTATCGCGTCCCAGCAAAATCCTGAGTTGACGCATGTAAAAAAGATTCGAACGGCACAGCTCGCTACAGGATTCTCCGGCAAACAACAGAAAGGTCCATTTACGTCCAAACCCGGCTTTCAGGATTTGCCCGTCCAGGGTTAACAACGGCGGCCAGTTTAGTTTTTTGACCGGCTGGACCAAGGTGCCGTAATTGCCGCTCGCGGGTTTGATTTCAAATACGTAGAGCGCCAGCCAACCCCCGATAAATGGCGATAGGAAAACAGCAATCATCGCTAAAAGCTTGATCCGATACCATAATAGCGACCTGGAATCCTGGCTCATTCTATTTTCCGCAAGTTTAAAACGACAAAAAACACCAACGCAAGCCCTGCAAATGCAAACCACTGCGTCGCGTAAGCCCGGCTTTTCTGCGGCCGCATCCAGACCGGTTTCCAGTCACGCGGATAGTGCCCGGCCTGTTCCGGCGCCAACCATAAAATCATCGGCAGCAGGCGATTCTGAAACGGTGTCTGCATCGCTTCGATATCTATAAAAGGGATCAGTTGCGGCCAGTGTCCGGCAATTTGAATTCCCCCAAGACGCAAGGCCGGCGGGTTTGGAAAGAATGCAATTCCGCGAATTCCGTCTACGCTGGATGGCTGCGGAATGGGCGTTAACTCATCCCGGGACTCACCCCAGGCGACCCAACCACGATTCACCAGAATGATGCTGTCGCTGTCGCTGAGACGTAGCGGGGTAAGCACGTGGTAACCTGCCCTGCCTCGGTGTACCTGGTTATCAACCAGGAAATTGCGTGCATTGTCGTAACCTCCATTCAGCAACAGTTTCTTATACTCAATATCATCCCGGGTGTCCTCTGGCGAAAATGCCTGGTACGGTTCTGCCAGGCGCTGTTTAAACTTGATTTCGATCGATTCCTTATAGGATGCGCGCTCCAGTTGCCACATTCCTAAACCGCCGAATAGCGCAATACCGGCCATGGTCAGTGCGACCGACCACCACGCGGCCCTGAACTTTCGCCGACCGACCATCATATCGACTATAACAGCTGATCCAGTACACTATTGCGTTGCACGAATAACGTAATCGCCATGCTGATAGTCAAAGTTATCATCGCCATCCTGCTCATCCTTATTGTGCTCAGCCTCGGAGCAGGCATGTTCAGCCTGATCAAGGATCGCGAAAATTCTAATCGCACGGTTAAGTTCCTGACGTTTCGAATTATATTGTCAATTGTGACCTTCATTTTCATTGCGCTCTCATTTTACATGGGCTGGATCCAGCCCCACGGCGTTGTCCCGGTCGCTAACTGATCCAGGCATGGCCGTATACAACCTCGTAGGAAGCGATGAATTTTCCATCTTCATACCCGTGCTCACGATAGCTGGCTTCCAGTCCGCGTAACTGCGATGGTGTCATCAACCCGCGACGACGACTGACATCGGCGTTGCTGGCCCCGATCATTCTCAAGTCTTCCAGCAGGGTCCGGAACTCCCGGTATTCCATCCGAATGATCTCGGCATCGACCACCGGTTGCGCGAATCCCGACGCGAGCATTGCATCGCCCACATCATGCATGTCGATAAAACGGTGCACATGCGGATGCACATCGAGTGCCTGCCAGCTGAGCGCAAGTTCTCGCAGCGTTCCCGGTCCAAAGCTTGCAAACATCAACAGCGCTCCCGGGCGCGATACTCGCGCAAACTCCCTCAGCGCCGCCCCCAGATCATTGCACCACAACAGTGCCAGCGATGAAAATACCAGATCGAAACTCTGCGCTGCAAACGGCAGCTGCTCCATATCCGCTGCAATGAGGCGTTTTTTCGACAACAGTCGGTAACTGGAACGCGCTTGCAGCAACATTTCATAGGCTATATCGGTGGCACAAATGCGGGCACGCGGATACGCCTTTCTCAGCCCGCGCACACCCTGGCCGGTGCCACAGCCAATGTCGACAATAGTCTGCGGTCGGTGACGTATGTAATGTAAACGCCCCAGTAACCGATTAAGCACCTCTTTTTGCAAAATAGCGGCATTATCGTAACTTTTAGCCGCACGATTGGCGAATTTCTTTACCGACTGTTTGTCCAGCCGCGGTGGATTGAGCAGGTCCAACGATACTTCCTGAATTAATTCGGGGGACAGTATACTTACTTTCTTTGACGAGTTGATCCGCCTGGGTTCTTTTAACCGGAAATAAGTATACTGTCCCTCGATTTAATCGAGCACAAAACCCGGTCTTCCATGCTGCAATCCGCTTTTCTACTCATTTTCGCCTATCTGCTGGGATCCATTTCATCGTCAATCCTGCTGAGCAAGATCATGGGATTCAAGGACCCGCGCAGCGAGGGCTCGAATAACCCCGGCGCCACCAACGTACTACGAATCGCCGGTAAAAAAGCTGCCTTTCTCACCCTGGTCGGTGATTGCCTGAAAGGCTTGATTCCAGTACTGATATCAAGCTGGCTCGGCGCCGATCAACTGGTAATCGCGTTGACCGCACTCGCTGCGTTCAGCGGTCACTGTTTTCCACTTTTCTTCAATTTTCAGGGTGGCAAGGGCGTGGCCACCACGATTGCCGCAACCGTTGGTTTTGACTGGGTCTCGGGCGCAATTTTGATTGTGCTGTGGTTGCTGATCGCGAAATTATTCAAAATCTCGTCGCTGGCGGCGATCATCTCGTTTTGCCTACTGCCATTGTTGATTTACTGGCGCCATCAGGAGCTCTCGGTCAGCGCCGTATTTATCGCGATCTCGGTAATCCTGATCTGGCGTCACAAAGCCAACATCCAACGCCTGATCCGCGGCAACGCATCCTGACCAGACAAATAGGCGCAGACTATAAAGCCGCCTACCCTGGCCGAGGTCCCGGGCCTGACCGATACCTCGGACCGACCGCATCTCGCAATGGTGGCCTTTGTAGCACCGGCACCTGGGTTACATTTGAAACCGGCCAGTACCCTTAAATTTATCAGTACCCTTATTTTAGTCATACCCGCGCAAGCGGGTATCTGACAACGCGCCACCTTGAGCCAGATCCCGGCTCGGGGACCGGGATGACATAAGATGTTGTCAAGATACCCGTTTACGGGGGTATGACTGGCAAGGTCTCCAATGACCAGCGCGCCATAACATCGGCAGCCGCATCGTCGTGCTGGCCACGCAACAGGCGCAATGCCCCGGCGTAAGCAATCATCACGCCATTGTCGGTACAGTACTCGAGTGCAGGAAAATGCACCCTGGTATTGTATGCTTCGGCCTGCCTTTCAAGCACCTCACGCAAACGACGGTTTGCACCCACGCCCCCGGCGACCACCAGGTTGGCATAGCCGGTTTGTGCGAGCGCTCTGTTACATTTGATGCGCAAGGTTTCGACGACCGCGTGCTGAAAGGCATGCGCAATCTCGGCACGCAAAGAATCATCCAGCGGCTCGTGTTGCCTGACGATTTTAAGCGCCGCGGTTTTAAGCCCGCTAAAGCTGAATTCAAGTCCTGGTCGATTGGTCATCGGTCGCGGAAACTCGAACCGTGAATGCGAAACCGAATCAGCAAGGGTCGCCAACTCCGGCCCGCCCGGGTAGGGCAAGCCCATTAGTTTGGCGGTTTTGTCAAAGGCCTCTCCAACCGCGTCGTCAAGCGACTCGCCGAGTATTCGATAGTCGCCGAGTTTTTTAACATCAACCAGCAGGGTATGGCCACCGGAAACCAGCAATGCCACAAACGGCAGTTTCGGCTTGTCTTCGGAAAGCATGGGCGCCAGCAGATGCCCTTCCATGTGATGCACGCCGAGTACCGGCTTGTCGAGTCCCCAGGCGAGTCCTCGGGCCAGGTTGGCGCCGACCATGAGCGCGCCTGCCAAACCCGGGCCACGGGTATAGGCAATCGCATCAAGCGCGTTTACTCCACCGATTTCGTCGAAAATTTCACCCAGCAGCGGCGCTGCCTTGACGACGTGATCACGCGAGGCGAGTTCCGGAACCACGCCGCCGTATTCGCGATGCTTTTCGATTTGCGAGTATAGCCGCTGCCAAATCTGCCCGCTGTCGCTATCATATACCGCGATTCCGGTCTCGTCGCAGGAACTTTCGATGCCTAAAACTTTCATAAATACAGGATATTAATTACTTTTTAACGATTGATATTTGCTGCCGCCTCCTTATAATTGTCCGGCTCTTGAAGCCGGGCCAGGTAAGCTGAGGTAAGCGGCGCCGTTATTAACTACTGGATCAACAAATATGCCATCAGTCAAAGTAAAGGACAACGAACCATTTGATTTCGCACTGCGTCGTTTCAAGCGGTCTTGCGAAAAAGCGGGCGTCCTGACCGAGACCCGTCGTCGTCAGCACTATGAAAAACCAACCGCTGTTCGCAAGCGTAAGTCAGCGGCCGCGGTAAAACGCAATTTCAAACGTATCTCCAAGGACTTCGGCACCCGCAGACGTCTTTACTAGTCACGTTATGTCGGAAACCCTCAAAACCCGTTTACTGGATGACATGAAGTCATCGATGAAAAGCGGTGACAAGAAACGCCGTGATGTAATCCGATTGATGCTGGCCGCGATTAAACAAATTGAAGTCGACGAACGCATCGAACTGGATAACGATCGCATTATCGTGGTGCTCGACAAGATGGTCAAGCAACGCCGCGAGTCGATTGCGCAGTTCGAGACCGCCGCCCGCGAAGACCTGGTTGCAATCGAACAGGCCGAACTAGTCATTATCCAGGAATACCTGCCGCAAGCTTTGTCACAGGCAGAAATCAACGCCCTCGTCGAACAATCCATCACCTCCACCGGCGCCACCTCGATCAAAGATATGGGCAAACTCATGCGAGAGCTCAAACCCCGGCTGCAGGGGCGCGCCGATATGGGTAAGGTCAGCCGGCTAATCAAATCCCGGCTCTGCGCTTAGCGGAGTACTAACATGCCAAACGTATTCCAGTTTCTGGAAGTACAGCGTACCGACCCCGGTAAGAAACCAGTCTTCGTGCGGGTTACGGAATTTGGCGAAATTTACGGAGACTATGGACAGCAGGAGGCCGCCGATCAGTCCGCGCGTTGCATCGAATGCGGCAATCCATATTGTGAATGGAAATGTCCGGTGCACAACTATATCCCGAACTGGCTCAAGCTGGTGGCCGAAGGCAACCTGCTGGAAGCCGTGGAAATGTCACACAAAACCAACAGCCTGCCCGAAGTTTGCGGGCGTATCTGCCCACATGACCGGCTTTGCGAAGGCGCCTGTACCCTCAATACCGGGTTTGGCGCGGTATCGATCGGATCGGTTGAAAAATACATTACCGACAAGGCGATCGAACAGGGCTGGACGCCCGATCTTTCAGCGGTAATCGACAGCGGCAAAAAAGTCGCGATCGTTGGCGCCGGACCCGCGGGAATTGCCTGCGCCGATGTGCTGACCCGCAACGGCGTATCCTGCGTGGTTTTCGACAGGTATCCTGAAATCGGCGGCCTGCTGACCTTCGGCATTCCCCCATTCAAGCTTGAAAAAGAAGTCATCACCCGGCGCCGCAAGATGTTTGAAGACATGGGCATCGAATTTCTCCTCAAAACCGAAATCGGTAAAGACATCGGCTTCGAGCAGTTGCTGAGCGACTATGATTCGGTATTCCTCGGCATGGGTACCTACCGCTATATGAAAGGCGACCTTCCGGGTGAAGATAAGCTGGGCGTATTCGAAGCTTTGCCATACCTGGTCGCTAACATCCACGAGCAGATCGATTTCGGTGGTGACAAACCCGAGTTCGTCGATTTCAAAGATAAAAAGGTTGTTGTGCTGGGCGGTGGCGATACCGCGATGGACTGTGTCCGCACCGCGATTCGACAGGGTGCGACCCGCGTCAGTTGCGTCTATCGCAGGGACCGGGAAAACATGCCAGGCTCGATGCGCGAAGTCGACAATGCGCTGGAGGAAGGCATCGAGTTCCGTTTCAACCGGCAACCACTCGAAATCGTGGGTAACGGCTCGGTCGACGGCATCAAGCTCATTTCAACCGAGCTCGGAGAAGCCGATGAACAGGGCCGACGCCGACCCGAAGCGATCCCGGGTTCCGAGGAAATCCTGCCCGCTGACGCGGTCGTGATTGCGTTCGGATTCCGTCCCGATCCCGCCGACTGGTTTGCGGACCATAGGATCGATATCGACGATGGCGGTCGAGTCGTGGCGCCCGAGCAAAACCAGTTCCCGTTTCAAACCAGCAATCCGAAAGTATTTGCCGGCGGTGACATGGTGCGCGGTTCCGACCTTGTGGTGACGGCGATATACGAGGGGCGTCAAGCGGCTGAAGGCATCCTCGACTACCTGGAAGTTGAATGACATTCCCCGCCCTTAAAAATGATCGACTGATCAAGGCGCTGTTACGTCAGCCTACCGATACCACGCCGGTCTGGATCATGCGCCAGGCCGGGCGATATTTGCCGGAATATCGCGAATCCCGCAAACAGGCCGGGGGTTTCCTCGACCTGTGCAAAAACAAGGAACTGGCCTGCGAAGTTACGCTGCAACCGCTGCGCCGTTTCGAGCTCGATGCGGCCATTTTATTCTCCGATATACTGACCATACCGGATGCGATGGGGCTCGGGCTTTATTTCGCCGACGGTGAAGGCCCCAAGTTTGAGCGCCCGCTGCGCAACGCGGCGGATATCAATCGACTGGGGGTACCCGATCCAGACGAGTCGCTGCGCTATGTTACCGATGCCGTCAGCCTGGTCCGCCAGGAACTCGATGGCCAGGTACCGCTGATCGGTTTCAGCGGCAGTCCGTGGACCCTGTCAACCTACATGGTAGAAGGCGGCAGTTCCAAGGAGTATCGCTATATCAAGGGCATGATGTACCAGGATCCGGCAACATTGCACCACTTGTTGAATACCCTGGCACAGTCGGTTATTGCCTATTTGAATGCCCAAATCGAAGCCGGCGCGCAGGCAGTCATGGTGTTCGACACCTGGGGCGGCGTGCTGACTGCGCAAACCTATCGCGACTTTTCGCTTGACTACATGCAACAAATCGTTGCCGGCCTGAAACGCGAACACGACGGACAGACTATCCCGGTAACGCTGTTCACCAAGGGCGGCGCGCAGTGGCTGGAAGACATCGCCGACACCGGCTGCCATGCACTCGGGCTCGACTGGACCATCGATATCGATGAAGCACGGGCGCGGGTCGGCGACCAGGTCGCGTTACAGGGCAATCTCGACCCCTGCGTGCTTTATGCCGACCCGGACACCATCCGCGCCGGGGTTAAAGAAATCATCACCCGCTTCGGCAATCATCCCGGGCACGTGTTCAACCTCGGACACGGCATCCACCAGGCAGTCAACCCCGATCACCTCGGCGTACTCGTCGACGCCGTGCACGAATTCGGCTTCGACATCAGGGCATAGTATTAAAGATGCCAGCCTGCGCCGGCGACGCTGAAACTAGAAAATATCCTCGACGATATCGTCTTCGGATTCGGGGGCGTTGACGACAATACCGCTGGAATTATTTGGCGTGGATTTAGCCACTGTTTTCTCTTTCGGGGCATTCGCTTCGCGGAAAACTTCGAACAGGCTTTTGCGGGTATCCAGAC
This sequence comes from uncultured Gammaproteobacteria bacterium, assembly GCA_964488685.1. Classification (GTDB taxonomy): domain Bacteria; phylum Pseudomonadota; class Gammaproteobacteria. The sequence continues at coordinate 18,097 of CAZAVY010000029.1, read as the reverse complement.
CGGCGCGTTTTCCGGTTTCGGAATCGATTCGTACGGTTACCAGGCCCTCGGGTTGCTCTTCCAGATTTTCCGGCCGACCGTCGAGCGCCGCGCGCATATAATCGATCCACATCGGCAGGGCGGCCCGGCTGCCGGTTTCGCGGTTACCCATGCTGCGCTGGTTGTCGAAGCCGACCCAGCTGGTGGTCACCACCTGGTCGTTGTAACCGCTGAACCAGGCGTCGATCTGGTCATTGGTGGTTCCGGTTTTGCCGGCGATATCCCTGCGGCCCAATGTCCTGGCGCGTACCGCGGTGCCGCGTTGCACCACTTCACGCATCATCGAACGCATGATGAAGGCATTCTGTGCCGATATGACACGCGGCGCGTATCGCGGCGCAATTTCCACAGTGGATACATCGAATGCCGCCTCGATACCGGATACATCGCCGGCATCGGCTCCGATTACCCTCAGCTCGGCTGATTCGAGTTGTTGTTCTTCGCTGACGACGACAGCCTCTGCCTTCGGTTCGGTCTCCGCTAACACAGTTTCCTGCAACTCAGCTTTTTGCACCTCGGCTTCTTGCAACTCGGCCGCAGCGGCTTCAGCCGCCGCCCGTTCGTCGAGTTTTTCGATTTCACATCCCTGACAGACCGTCTGCGGATTATTTTGAAAAATCACCTTACCACTTCCCGTTTCCACCCGGTCAATAATGTAAGGATCTATTAAATAACCACCGTTGGAAAACACCGAAAAAGCACGCGCCATCTGTAACGGTGACAAGGTACCGCTACCCAGCGCAAGTGATAAATCATACGGCATGCGCACACGTTCAAATCCGAAACGCTGAATGTAATTGGTTGCGTAGCGCAAGCCGATCGATTGCAGGATCCGAATCGAAACCAGGTTACGTGATTTGACCAGGGCTTCGCGCATGCGGGTAGGTCCGTAAAATTTACCCGAATAATTTTCCGGCCGCCAGGTTGCTTCCAACGAATCGTCCTCGAAAACCACCGGCGCATCATTAATCATGGTGGCCGCGGTATATCCTCTATCCAATGCCGCTGAGTATACGAATGGCTTGAAGTTCGATCCCGGTTGCCGTCTTGCCTGGGTCGCCCGATTAAACTTGTTCTTGAAATAATCGAAACCACCCACCATCGCCTGAATCCCGCCATCTGCTGGGTTTATCGACACCAATGCACCTTCGACTCCGGGCACTTCGGCCAGCAACCACTTCGAATCTCGCATTTCAAGCCATACCACGTCACCGACCGCGAGCACTTCACCGACCTTCTTGGGCTTGGGACCCCGGTTATCGACATCGATAAATTGGGCGGCCCAGTCGATTCCCCCCTCAAACAGCAACTCGATTTGTTCGTAATTTGAAATCAGAAGCGTCGCGCTCGCGGGTGAAACATCGCCGGCGTCACCTCCGGTCGTGACGGCCGCCTCGTTGATCGACACGACGACACCCTTACGCAAACCGCCGACCCGCTGGTCGGTCACCAGGTCCGCATCAAACGGATCTTCATTGATCCGGGACATATCGATCTTGCCGATGACGCCGCGGTATCCGTGCCGGCGGGTGTAATCCAACAGGGTTTTACGCAGCGCCCGGTTCGCGACCGCCTGGAGTTCACCATCGATACTGGTGTAAACCTTGAGCCCGGCTTTATAAATTTCTTCGCCGTACTGTTCGAACAGCTGCGCCCGCACCTGTTCCGACACATACTGCGCTTCGGCAATGGTTCGGGTTCGATGCAACTCGGCGCTGATCGGTTCGTTCAGCGCCAAATCAAATTGATCTTCATCGATATATTTGAGAATGCGCATTCTTCCCAGAATATAGTTGCGCCGGATCAACGCCCGTTGCGGATTGGAAATAGGATTGTATTTCGAAGGCGCCTTCGGCAAACCGGCAATCATAGCCGCCTGCGCCAGGGTCAAATCCGAAAGTTTCTTATCATAGTAAACCTGTGAAGCCGCGCTGATCCCATAGGAGCGATGGCCGAGGAAAATCTTGTTCAGGTAAAGCTCCATTATCTTTTGCTTGTCCAATTCACCTTCTATCTTCAAGGCAAGTAGAATTTCGTTGAACTTGCGCGCATAGGTCTGTTCGGGACTCAGGAAGAAATTACGTGCGACCTGCATGGTAATGGTACTGCCGCCTCGGGTTTTTCGCCCGGTCGTCACAACCTCGTAGCCTGCCGCCATCAAGGCATACAAATCGACCCCCGGATGATGCCAGAACTGGTCGTCCTCAACCGCAACAACGGCATCGATCAGGTAGCGTGGGATTTTTTCAAATTTCACCGGAATTCGGCGGTGTTCACCGAACTCGGCCAACAGGACTTCGTTGCGGTCGTAGACGCGTAACGGTACCTGATACTGGGTATCTTCGAGATGCTGGATCGACGGCAGTGCCGGAACCATAACTGCGTACGTATAATACCGAGGCAATCAACAGGATTGACCCCGTCGCGAACAGCCAGGATGCAATTTTTACTAGCTTTTTCATCAGGTTAGGCTATATACATAAACAATTACATGAAAAGTATCGACAAGCAGGTTTTCTTGCACTAGACTCTTTTTCGTTTAATTAGAATAATTTAACATTTTATATACTTACAACTAGATCTTAATGTAATTTATCATATAAGATTGCGTATCACAGGCACATTGACGAGGGATACCGGTGTTTTTATCGCGTAAAAAACCGCCGCTTATTGGACTTGATATCAGTTCAACATCGGTCAAGTTAATGGAACTCAGCAAGACGGGTTCCAGTTACCGAATCGAAGGAATCGGTGTCGAACCCCTGCCCGCTAATGCAGTCGTCGAAAAAAACGTCGTCGAAGTTGAATCAGTAGGCGAGAGTGTAAAGCGTGCGCTCGCCAAGTCAAAAATAAAATCGAAAAATTGTGCCATAGCGGTTTCCGGTTCATCGGTAATCACCAAAAAAATCACCATGCCGGCCAGTCTTTCCGAAGCCGAGATGGAAGGACAGATTCAGCTCGAAGCCGACCAGTACATCCCTTACCCGCTGGAGGAAGTCAATCTCGATTTTCATGTCATGGGCGAAACCGAAAATAACCCCGAGACGGTGGACGTATTGCTGGCCGCCTGTCGAAGTGAAAATGTCGATGATCGCGTTGCCGCGGTCGAACTGGCTGGTTTGACTCCCAAGATAGTCGATATCGAGGCTTATACCATAGAAACTGTTTTCTCGGCGATGTCTGCACAGATGCCGGATGAAGGCATGGATAAAACCATCGCCATCGTTGATATCGGCGCAACCATGACCAGCCTGAGTGTGATTCACAATCATCATCTGGTATATACGCGTGAACAGAACTTTGGCGGTAAACAGCTGACTGAGGAGATTATGCGGCGCTACGGATTATCTTATGAAGAGGCTGGCCTCGCCAAGCGCCAGGGAGGATTACCCGACAATTACGAACCTGAAGTGCTGGAACCCTTTAAGGAAACCACGGCACAGCAGGTTAGCCGATTTTTACAGTTCTTTTACTCGGCTGGTGGCCCGATCGGTGATATCGATCACCTGGTGCTGGCCGGTGGTACCGGTTCATTGCCAAACCTGGGTGAATTGACCGAATCCCATATCGGGGTTCCGACCACCATTGCCAACCCATTTGCCGACATGTCGTCCTCAAGTCGTGTTAACAAGGCCAATCTGGAAGCAGATGCGCCCTCCTTCCTGATCGCTGCGGGATTAGCTATCCGAGGAGCTGAACACTCATGATCGCTACCAGAATCAATCTCCTCCCCTGGCGCGAAGAGCTACGCCAGGAACAGAAAAAACAATTTGCGATGATGGCGTTGATGACTTGCATCCTCGCCGCCGCCATCGTCGGCTTGATCCATTTTCAAATGCAGGCCAAGATCGACTACCAACTTTCACGTAATCGCTTCGTGTCGAATGAAATCAAGAAAGTCGACGAAGAAATCAAGGAAATAGCCGAACTGCAAAAGGTTCGCCGCAGCCTGATCGAACGTATGGAAGTCATCCAGGATCTGCAAGGCAGTCGCCCATCGATCGTACACCTGTTCGCCGAAATTGTGTCAACCGTTCCAAACGGTGTTTTTCTTGAAACACTGTCCCAGACCGGCGACAACCTGCTCATCAGCGGTGAGGCTGAATCTAACGCACGGGTTTCGACTTACATGCGTAACCTGTCAGCATCGGAATGGCTCAAGGAGCCTAACCTGACAATTATCGAAATCGAAGATATTACGGTTAACCGCATCAGTGCCTTTACCCTGACAGTAACACAAACCTCGCCAAATGCGACCGCGGAAGCAAAGGATGATGGAGGTCTTCAATAATGAATTGGGACGACATCCAGCATCACCTCGAACCGGACAATATCGGCACAGCGCCGCTCGGAATCAAACTCGGGGTATTCATAACCCTGTTTGTAATAATTATTGCCGCCGGTATTTACTTTGATACCCAGGATCAGTTGAAGGTTCTGGAAAGGCACGAAAAAAAGGAGATCGAGCTCAAAGCCGAATTCAAAGTCAAGGCAGACCAGGCCGCCAAGCTCCAGCTTTACAAGGAACAACTGGCGGAAATGGAAGCATCCTTCGGCGCCCTGTTACGCCAGTTGCCCGAAACAACCGAAGTTGAATCGCTGTTGGTCGACGTATCGCAAACCGGTCTCGCCGCGGGCCTCGAAGTCAAAAAATTTAAACCCAGCGCCGAAGAGAAAAAAGGTTTTTACGCAGAATTGCCGATTTCACTCGAGATTTCCGGATCTTTCCACCAGCTCGCCACTTTTATCAGCGGCATCGCGGCGTTACCCCGAATCGTCACCATTAGCGATATGAAACTGGAAGGCTTCGATAAGGAGGATCCGGGTTCTGGAAAATTGAAAATGTCAGCCACGGCAAAGACTTATCGTTACCTCCAGGAGGATGAGCAATGACAGGTAAGTCAACAACCCTGCCGAAAATTGTTTTGTTAGGCGCGGTTACCACCCTGCTCGCCGGTTGTGGCGAGGGCCTGGGTGACCTGCAGCAATTCGTGCAACAGGTTCGCGCAAAACCGCCTGGACGGATCGAACCGATTCCTGAATTCCAGCCTTACCAGAATTTCGAATATACATCACATGACCTACGTGATCCGTTCAAACTGGTTGATTTCCGACGTCCTGAAGAAAATCCGGAAGAAATCAACGAGCTCGCCTCCGGACTGCGGCCTAATATTGACCGGGTCAGGGAACCACTGGAAGACTTTCCATTGGATACGCTGCGTTTGAAGGGATCTATTGATGATAAGGACGGGGTTAAATGGGGGCTGATATTTGCACCCGATAACACCATACACCGGGTTATCGAAGGTAACTACATGGGCCAGAACCACGGCCGAATCATCTCGGTAACCGACCAGACTATTGAATTGACAGAAATTGTCCCGGACGGACTGGGAAATTATATCGAGCGCTCATCAGCGGTCGCGCTGATTGAGTAACGAGAGGAAACACCCATGAACAGTGTTAGCAATAAAATGAACTTAACCGGAATTCTAAGGGCCTCGTTGGCGGGCATCTGCCTGCTGGTCTTTGGTGACGCATCCGCGCGAGCCCTGGTCGGTCTCGATTATTCGGTTATGACGGGGAACACGGTACAGGTCGTGTTTACTTTCGACGATACCGCAGTGGCACCACGAACTTTTACCATTGACGACCCCGCGCGGATTGCCCTTGATTTTAGTGATACCGAAAACAAACTGCAGCAACGCAATATGCAGGTCGGTATCGGTTCGGTGCAAAGTATTATTTCGGCAGCCTCCAAAAATCGCACCCGTGTCGTGCTCAACCTTTCCCGCAAGGCTAATTTCACCACCCAGGTCAGCGGCAACCAGGTAACCCTGACCCTCGCCGATGGCGACGAAACCGTTCTGACTCAGGAAATTGCCAGTGACAGCGGTGACGCCGGCATCACCACCAGCACACCGGCTATTTCCGCGGTGGCCAAGGGCGTTACCAATATCGATTTCAAGCGCGGGCCGAATGGCGAGGGCCGTGTCATTATCGACCTGACCACGACCTCGATCAGCACCGATGTCTGGCGTGAAAACAACGTGGTTAACGTTGAAATGATTGGTTCCCAATTGCCGGCTGAGTTGCAACGACGAATGGAAGTCAGCGATTTTGCAACCCCGATTGTCTCCATCGATGCCATTCAGGAAGGCGCTAACATTCGCATGACAATAACATCGGATGGCGATTTTGAGCATCTTGCCTACCAGACCGATCGCGTTTACACCATCGAAGTAGCGCCGATCTCGAAGGAAGAAGAGGAAAAGAAAAAGAAGGAAAAATTCGGCTTTACCGGTGAGCGCCTGTCGCTCAACTTCCAGGATATCGAAGTGCGCTCGGTTTTACAGCTACTCGCCGATTTCACCGGTCTCAACCTGGTGGTCTCGGATTCGGTTGAAGGCAATCTGACTTTGCGCCTGAAAAACGTACCCTGGGATCAGGCGATGGATATCATCCTCAAGACCAAGGGTCTGGACAAGCGCCAGTCCGGCAATGTTATTCTGATTGCACCGACCGATGAAATCGCGGCGCGTGAAAAACTTGAGCTCGAATCCCGCAAGCAGGTTGAAGAACTGGAGCGGTTACGCACCGAATTCATCAAGGTCAACTACGCCAAGGCCAAGGATATAGCGGACCTGTTGAAACTCAAGGACAACGCGATTCTCTCGCCCCGCGGTTCGGTCAGCGTCGATGAACGCACCAATACCCTGCTGGTCAAGGATACCAACACCAGTCTTTTGAACGTACGTATCCTGCTCACGGAACTGGATATACCGATTCGCCAGGTGTTAATCGAATCCCGGGTGGTTATCGCCAACGACGATTTCAGCAAGGAACTGGGCGTACGCTTCGGCATCAGCAACGATAGTTACGGGGGCAATGCCAGCATTGGCGACGGCGCGGTAACCGCGGGTAACCTGAATGGTATTACCGACCTCGTCAACAACAACACTTTCAACGCGCTGGATGGATTGAACGTCAATCTGCCGGTACAGAACCCGGCGGGTACTTTTGCACTGGCCTTGGCCAAACTGCCGCTGGGCACCTTGCTGGAAATGGAACTCTCGGCGGCGCAGATTGAAGGTCGCGGCGAAGTAGTATCCAGCCCGCGCGTAATCACGGCGGATTCCCATACCGCGCGGATCGAGCAGGGGGTAGAGATCCCTTTCCTCGAACTCGATGACGGCAATGCGACTTTGAAATTCAGAAAGGCGGTGCTTTCACTTGAAGTCACACCGCAGATCACCCCGGATGATCGCATTATCATGGATCTCGACGTTCACAAGGACAACGTGGGTGAAACGGTAGCCTTTGGTGAAGGACTGGCCGCGCCGAGTATCGATACTCGTTCAGTACAATCGCAGTTGCTGGTCGATAACGGCCAGACCGTGGTACTGGGCGGCATTTATGAAACCACCAAATCCCAGCAGACGACGCGGGTGCCATTTTTCGGTGATCTGCCCTTTATCGGCGCCCTGTTCAGATCTTCCATCGAGATCGATGAACGTACCGAGCTGCTTATTTTTGTGACCCCAAAAATCCTGCAGGGCACGAGCCTCGACATTCGTTAAATCCGAAGTTCAACGATAAAAGGCAGCCCGGGTGGCTGCCTTTTTTTTGTTTGGGGTATCATAGCGGCATGAGTCACCGCAACATTATCCTGATCGGCCCGATGGGCTCCGGAAAATCGACTATCGGCAACATAATTGCCAAACGCCTGCACCGTGAATTTCGGGATAGTGATCGTATTATCGAAAAACGAACCGGGGTCGAAATTGCCCGTATTTTCGACATCGAGGGCGAACAGGGCTTTCGCGACCGCGAAACCAGCGCACTCAGCGATTTGCTGAACCAGAACAATCGGGTAATCGCGACCGGTGGCGGTTCAGTATTGCGTGAGGAGAATCAACAGCTGCTCAAACAAAAAGGCTATATCATTTTCCTCGACACAACCGTCAACCAGCAGTTACATCGCCTGCGTCGCGACAAGAAAAGACCGTTGCTACCGACAGAAAATCCGCGTCAAAAACTCGAATCGCTGTTCGAGCAACGCCGCCCGATTTACCTTGAGCTGGCGGATCTTGCGGTAAAAACCGACAAGCGCATTGCGCGCCGACTCGCGGCTGATATCATCAACTGCTTACCTGATAATTTAAAATAACAATGCATATCAAACACCAGCTCAATGTCGACCTTGGCGAACGTAGTTATCCAATTTATATCGGTACCGAATTAATCGGCGATGCGGATTTGATCAGCCCGCACATCCACGGCCGATCCGCGTTTATCGTCACCAATAGCACCGTCGCACCGCTGTACCTCGAATCCGTGCAACAAGCCCTGGACAACCAACATATTCGCCACGACAACATCATTCTCGACGATGGCGAGCAATACAAAACCCTGGCATCGGTAGAAAGCATCATCGACCTGTTACTCTCCAATCGCCATGATCGACACAGTACAGTGATCGCCCTCGGCGGCGGCGTGGTCGGTGATGTTGCGGGATTTGCCGCCAGCATTTACCAACGCGGAGTCAATTTCATCCAGATACCGACCACGCTGCTGTCACAGGTCGACTCCTCGGTCGGCGGCAAGACCGGTGTCAACCACCCGCGGGGTAAAAACATGATCGGGGCTTTTTACCAACCCCAATGCGTCCTGGCAGACATCGACAGCCTGAACACCCTTCCCGCGCGTGAACTGAGCGCAGGCCTCGCTGAAGTGATCAAGTATGGATTGATCTGCGACGCTAAATTCTTCGCCTGGCTGGAGCACAACGTTGACGGCCTTACCGGGCTTGATCAGGCACTGCTCGCGCAGGCGGTGCTGGTATCCTGCGAGGCCAAGGCACGCGTGGTCGAACAGGACGAACGCGAAACCGGGTTGCGCGCTATCCTCAATCTCGGCCACAGCTTTGGTCATGCAATCGAAACCGTGACGGGTTACGGTAACTGGCTGCATGGCGAAGCCGTGGCTACCGGCATGGTCATGGCGATCGATCTTTCAATTCGTGAAGGCTGGCTCGACGAGGACGTCCGACAGCGCGCTGTTGCACTACTGAAACGGGCTGGATTGCCGACCGTTCCGCCATCAGAGATAACTACCGAACAGTATCTGGAGGTCATGGCGATCGACAAGAAGGCCATCGATGGCAACATCAAACTGGTGTTGTTGCAGGCATTGGGGGACGCCTTCGTTAGCGCTGACTATGACCAGGATAAACTGCTGCAAACGCTGACTGCCTGAATCGATGCACCATAACGGTGCAATCTGGCGTACGCGACCCCCACTGATTTTATCTATCGAAGGCGCAGGGGTATAATATGGGTCTTTTGCATGCCTGAAATTACGGTTTTTTATGAACTGGCGAGCATACCCGAACCAGTACCGCACCCCAATATGGACCCATGAGTATCAACCACCAAAATACCGGCCTTTATCAACCCAGCTTCGAAAAAGACAGCTGCGGTTTCGGATTGATCGCCAACATCGACGACAAACCCAGCCACTGGCTGGTCCAGACCTCAATTGAAGCGCTCGCAAGGCTGACCCATCGTGGCGCTGTTGCCGCCGACGGCAAATCGGGTGACGGCTGCGGCCTGTTACTGAAAAAACCGGATGCATTTCTGCGCGCCAGGGCCACCGAGCTCGGCATCCATTGCGCGCGGCGCTACGCCGTGGGCCTGGTCTTCGTTTCTCCCTTCGAAGGCGAAGTCGAAGCCTCTCAGGCGATTATCGCTGATAAAATAATCACCCAGGGTTTAGCGGTCGCCGGCTGGCGGGAAATACCGATCGACAAGTCGGCTTGCGGCGAAGAATCGCTAAAATCTCTACCGGCGATTTTTCACGTCTACGTCAACGCCCCGGAGGATTTATCGCGCGCCGAATTCAACCGCTCGCTTTACCTTGCACGCCGCGCCACCGGCAAGGCCTTCGAAGCCCAGCAAAACAATCGTATCGAGCAATACTATTATATCTCGAGTATGTCCAGCGACGTGTTGTCTTATAAAGGTTTGATCACGCCTGAAAATCTTCCGGTGTTTTATCCGGATCTCCAGGATCCAGTCCTGGAATCGGCGATCTGTGTTTTCCACCAGCGCTTTTCGACCAATACCTGGCCGCAGTGGAAGCTCGCGCAACCCTTCCGTTATCTGGCCCACAATGGCGAGATCAATACCATCCAGGGAAATCGCAACTGGGCCAACGCGCGTGCCTACAAATTCAAATCGGATCTGCTGCCGGATATGGAGGCGATTCAGCCGATCGTCAACATGACCGGCTCGGATTCCAGTTCACTGGACAACATGCTCGACTTTCTGCTCTCCGGAGACATGGATCTGTTTCGCGCGGTGCGCCTGTTGATTCCACCCGCGTGGCAGAATGTCGATCATATGGATCCGTCACTACACGCATTTTATGAATACTCGTCGATGCATATGGAACCCTGGGATGGACCCGCCGGCATCGTACTCACCGATGGCCGCCACGCCTGCTGCGTCATGGACCGCAACGGTCTGCGCCCGGCCCGATGGGTCATGACCCGGGATCGTCACATCACGCTGGCATCGGAAATTGGAGTCTGGGACTATGCACCCGAGGATGTTATCGCCAAGGGTCGGCTGAAACCCGGCGAAATGATTGCCGTCGACACCCGTACCAGCAAGTTTCTGTTGTCCGAAGACATCGACAAGCAACTGCAGCATCGCCACCCCTATGAAATCTGGTTGCGCGACCGGCTGATACGCCTCAGTGCCAACCCGGTCAACTCGCCTTTCTCGGCGCTGGCGATGAACAAGGAGTCCCTGACCCGCCTGGAGAAACTGTTCCAGGTCAGTTTCGAAGAGCGTGACCAGATATTGAGGGTACTGGCGCAGGATTCACAGGAAGCCACCGGCTCGATGGGCGACGATACCCCGCTGCCGGTTTTATCCGCTCATCTGCGCTCCCTGTTCGACACATTTCGACAGCAATTCGCGCAGGTCACCAACCCGCCGATCGATCCCTTACGTGAAAAAATCGTGATGTCGCTGGAAACCTGCTTCGGTCGCGAGCACAACCTGTTTAACGAAGCCGCCGAGCACGCCGATCGCCTGATCGTCAGTTCCCCCATCCTGTCGGAACAAAAATATGTCGACCTGCTGTCCTGGCATGATAAGGGATACGCCCACGAAATTATTTCGCTCGGTTACGACCCGCAGCAGAAATCACTCAAACAGGCGATAGTCGATATCCAGGACCAGGCCGAAAAAGCATCGCGGCGTGGCATTGTTATCGTGGTGCTGAGCGACAAGGACATACCACGCCAACATTTGATGGTTCACTCGGCCCTCGCAACCGGCGCGGTACATCACCGTCTCAGCAACACCGGCGGGCGTTGCGACACCAATATTGTAGTTGAAACCGGGTGCTCGCGCGATTCGCATCAGATGGCCGTGCTGCTCGGATTCGGCGCGACTGCAATCTACCCCTACCTCGCCTATGCCAGCATCGTCGGTATGACGCGCAGCGGAGAACTGCCCGACCTGAAATGCCCCGACACCGGCTCGAACTATCGCCGTGGCATCAACAAGGGTCTGTACAAGATTATTTCCAAGATGGGTATTTCAACCATGGCCAGCTATCGCGGCGCGCAACTGTTCGAAATCGTCGGACTGCACCACGAGGTGGTCGACCTGTGCTTTCCCGGCACAACCTGCCGTATCGACGGGATTGGTTTCGATGAACTCGAGGCCGATCAAAGAACGCTCAACCGGATCGCCTGGAACCCGCGCAAGCAGATCAACCAGGGCGGATTGCTGAAGTATATTCATGGTGGCGAATATCACGCCTACAACCCCGACGTCGTGACCAGCCTGCAGGCGGCGGTCAACAGCGGCGACTATGCCGACTGGAAAAAATACTCGGAGATCGTCAATAATCGCCCCGCGACCGCGTTGCGTGACCTGATGAAACTCAAGCCACAGCAGTCCATCGACATCGACAGGGTCGAGCCCGGCGCCAGCATCCTCTCGCGCTTTGATTCGGCCGGCATGTCGCTCGGTGCGCTCTCGCCGGAAGCGCATGAGACCCTGGCCCAGGCGATGAACCAGCTCGGCGGGAGATCAAACTCGGGCGAAGGCGGCGAAGATCCGGCGCGTTACGGCACTGACAGGGTTTCCAAAATCAAGCAGGTCGCTTCCGGTCGCTTCGGCGTCACCCCGCACTACCTGGTCAACGCCGAGGTGCTGCAAATCAAGGTAGCCCAGGGCGCCAAGCCGGGCGAAGGAGGACAACTCCCCGGCAACAAGGTAAACCACCTGATTGCGCGCCTGCGTAACTCGGAAACCGGCATAACCCTGATATCGCCGCCGCCGCATCATGACATTTACTCGATTGAAGACCTGGCGCAGCTGATCTTCGACCTGAAACAGGTCAATCCACAGGCCCTGGTATCAGTCAAGCTGGTCGCCGAGGCCGGGGTTGGCACCGTTGCCGCCGGCGTCGCCAAGGCTTACGCCGACCTGATAACTATCGCCGGCTACGATGGCGGCACCGGCGCCAGCCCGCTGACGTCGGTTAAGTACGCCGGCTCGCCCTGGGAACTGGGCCTTTCGGAAACACACCAGGTGCTGCGCGCCAACAAACTTCGCAACAAGGTTCGAATCCAGACCGACGGCGGCCTGAAGACCGGCCTCGATGTGATCAAGGCGGCCATTCTCGGTGCCGAAAGTTTCGGTTTTGGTACCGGGCCGATGATCGCGATGGGTTGCAAGTATCTGCGCATCTGCCATCTAAACAATTGCGCTACCGGGGTCGCGACGCAAAACGACCTGTTGCGTGAATTGCACTTTGTCGGCACCACCGAAAAAGTTAAAAATTACTTTCGCTTTATCGCCGAGGAGACGCGTGAAATCCTGGCCTCGCTCGGCGTCAGCAAACTTCAGGATCTCATTGGTCGAACCGATTTACTCGAAATTATCGCGGGCGATACCGCGAGCCAGCAAAATCTGAATCTCGAACCCCTGCTGTCCGACGGTGGTGCTGATCCGGCAATACCGCACTACTGCACCGAAGAACGCAACCAGCCCTGGGACAAGGCCGAGCTCGCCGAACAGATGGTCGGCGATTGTATGGCGGCGATCAAGAATTCCAGCGGTGGCGAATTTGAATACCGGATCAATAACACGCATCGTTCTATCGGCGCGCGGCTCTCGGGCGAGATCGCCCGCATCCATGGTAACCACGGCCTGTCGGAATCTCCGATTACATTGAAGTTAAGCGGCAGCGCCGGGCAGAGTTTCGGAGTCTGGAATGCCGGCGGGCTGAATATGTACCTGGAAGGCGATGCCAACGACTATGTCGGCAAGGGCATGGCGGGCGGCAAGATCGTGATCAGACCGCCTCGCAACAGCCATTTCAAATCGCAGGATGCAACCATTATCGGCAACACCTGCCTCTATGGGGCGACCGGGGGCAAACTACTCGCCGCAGGCCAGGCCGGTGAGCGCTTCGCGGTGCGCAACTCGGGCGCGCATGCCATGGTCGAAGGCGTTGGCGATCACGGTTGCGAATACATGACCGGCGGTATTGTTACAATTCTGGGGAACACCGGATACAATTTCGGAGCCGGCATGACCGGCGGCATCGCTTATGTACTTGATCTTGATCGCAACTTTTTTGACCGGGTTAACAAGGAGCTCATCGATATACACCGCATCGCCGATGAATCGATGGAGAGCCACCGTGTCTACCTGCAAACCGCGATCACGGAGTACGTCGAAGAGACGGCCAGCGAATGGGGTCAGTACATCCTCGAAAACTTCAACCATTTCCAGCGCAAGATCTGGATGGTCAAACCGAAAGCGGCCGAATTCGACTCCCTGCTTGAAACCCTGCAAAGCAACGCCGCTTAAGTGCAATCACGAGAATCCGGTTCTGCCGGGCGCGGATAAAATCCTGTCCAGGGTGCGCTGCTGATGGCCGGCAGAATCCCGCGCAGCTTTATCGATGACATTCTCAATCGCGTCGATATCGTCGAAGTAATCGACGCACGCCTACCGTTAAAAAAGAAAGGTCGGGAATACTGGGCCTGTTGCCCGTTCCACGGCGAAAAAACCGCGTCCTTTTCGGTCAGCGCAATCAAGCAGTTCTATCACTGTTTCGGCTGCCAGAAATCGGGCAACGCGATCGGCTTCCTGATGGACTACGACCACATGGAATTCGTCGAGGCGATCGAATCGCTGGCACAAACGCTGGGTATCGAAGTGCCCTATGAACCCGGTAGCGCACCGCCCGGGCCCGCCCGGGGTCTCGATGCGATGTACCAGTCGATGGAGCAAAGCTCGCAATACTTCGAAGCGCAGCTGAAACAGTCACCCGAAGCGATCGAATATCTCAAAAAACGAGGTATCAGCGGGCACACTGCGAAGACATTTGCCATCGGCTACGCACCCCGGGGCTGGAACAACCTGAGCGGTGATGAAAAACTGCTGAACGAAACCGGCATGCTGGTCAAGAAGGAAGCGGGTAAGCAATACGATCGTTTTCGCCATCGCCTGATGTTTCCGATCCGTGATCGCCGTGGGCGCACCATTGCCTTTGGCGGGCGCGTCATCAACCCCGAGGATAATCCGAAATATCTGAACTCCCCCGAGTCGCCGCTTTTCCACAAGAGCGATGAAATCTACGGTTTGTATGAATTGAAAAAAGCGCTTACCAACATCGACCGTATCTACATTACCGAGGGATACATGGACGTGGTGGCGCTGGCCGAACACGGGGTTAAGACAGCGGTTGCGACGCTCGGCACCGCAATCAACAATCGACAGATCGAATCTTTGTTTCGCGTCTGCAAAAACCTGGTGTTCTGTTTCGATGGTGACGCCGCAGGCAAGAAAGCCGCCTGGCGGTCGCTGGAACAATGCCTGGTTTCCCTCAAGCAAGGCCGCCTCGCCCGGTTCCTGTTCCTGCCGCAAGGCCAGGACCCGGACAGCTTCATCAGCGATCAGGGGCGGGATGCCTTTAACCAGCAGGTCGACAATGCTTCGACCCTGACCACGTATCTGTTCCAGACGCTGATGGTTGAATGCGATATCAACACCCTGGAAGGCCGTGCGCAGTTTCTCGATCGTTTACGCCCCTACTTCACCCAAATTCCGCTGCAAAGCCTGAAAGATCAGATTCTGGCCGAAGTCGAACAGCGTTTAGGTCGGAAGATCGACACCCGTATGCTGCGTCTGCTCGGTGAAGACAAAATACCAAAATCGAACGCACCCAAACTGCCGGATCAACGCTGGACCGCAACCCGCCTCGCGATCAACCTGCTGCTGCAAAAACCGGGGCTGGCCAACACCACGACGACGCATCACGCGTTGGCGGAAACCGACATTGCCGGAGTGAATTTACTGTTGAAACTGCTCGATCAAATCCACGACGAGCCCGGCATATCGACCCAGAATCTGCTTGACCGATTCAAGGGGGACGAGAACGAATCCCATCTCTATACACTTGCCGCAATGGATCCGCCGATCGAAAACGACGAAAGCCTGGAAAAGATGTTCAATGACTGTTTACAACAGCTGGAAATCAAGTATATTGGCCACCGCAAAAAACTACTTATCGACAAATTACAATCCGGAAAGACGCTTTCCGAAACGGAAATGCTGGAACATAAAAAACTGTTCACAAATCATTCCCGAGACAGTAGTTAACTTGGAAAAACCAAAAAAAGTCTTATATACTAATGGGTTCACCTACAACATTAACTAAACTCTGAGGCGACATGGCTCAAGATCAGCAATCCCGACTGAAGGAACTCATTGCCAAGGGCAAAGAACAGGGCTTTCTGACGTATACCGAAGTTAACGATCACCTGCCGGAAGGCATCGTTGAACCGGAACAGATTGAAAACGTTATCCGTATGATCAACGACATGGGCATCAAGGTCCATGAATCGGCACCGACCGAAACAACCGATATTCTCAGCGACACCGAGACCGAACCGGACGAAGATGCTGCCGAGGAAGCGGCGGCGGCCTTAGCCTCTCTGGATAGTGAATTTGGCCGCACCACCGACCCGGTACGCATGTACATGCGTGAAATGGGCACGGTTGAATTGCTAACCCGTGAAGGCGAAATCAAGATCGCGCGCCGAATTGAAAATGGCCTGAACCAGGCTATGAGTTCGCTTGCACGTTATCCCGATACGATGCGCATGATCTTCGAACGCTACCAGAATATTCGGGAAGAAGAATCCAAGCTAAGCGATCTGATCGTCGGTTATGTCGATCCCGACGAAGACCCGAATTCAATCCCGCTGCCGGCAGCGGCACAGGTCAGTGATGACGACGAAGACGCCGAGGTCGAAGACACCGGTCCCGATCCCGTGGAAGCCGAAAAACGCTTTACTACCATAGAACGGGCGTTTAATCGCGCCATGACCTGCGTTTCCAAGGGCGATGTGAAAGGTTACGATCGCAATATAAACCGCGCGGTCAAGGATTTGATGGAAATCAAGCTGCTACCGTTGTTCATCGACAAGCTCAGCGTGAATCTCAAAGACATTATCAATCGTGTTCGCAGCAACGAGCGCACGATTCTCAATATCTGTGTAAAGCAGGCGCAGATGCCGCGTAAAGTTTTTATCGAGACCTTCAAGGCGAATGAAACCAACCTGAACTGGGTCAACAGCCATTTGAAGTCAAACGAAAAGTACGCCAAAACCCTGGAAGGCTGCAAGGATGAAATCCAGCGCTATCAAAAACGTCTGAAAAACATTGAAAAGATTTCCAACCTGTCGATCCACGAAATCAAGGAAATCAATCGCAAGATGTCGATTGGCGAAGCCAAGGCGCGGCGCGCGAAGAAGGAAATGATCGAGGCCAACCTGCGCCTGGTTATTTCGATCGCGAAGAAGTACACCAATCGCGGCTTGCAGTTCCTCGACCTGATCCAGGAAGGCAACATCGGCCTGATGAAAGCGGTCGATAAATTTGAATATCGCCGTGGTTACAAGTTCTCGACCTACGCCACCTGGTGGATTCGCCAGGCGATCACGCGCTCGATCGCGGACCAGGCACGCACCATCCGGATTCCGGTGCACATGATCGAAACCATCAACAAGCTGAACCGCATTTCGCGCCAGATGCTGCAGGAGCTCGGCCGTGATCCGCAGCCGGAAGAACTGGCGGAGCGTATGGAACTGTCGGAAGAAAAGGTGCGCAAGGTGCTGAAAATATCCAAGGAACCGATATCGATGGCAACCCCGATCGGCGATGACGAAGATTCGAACCTGGGTGATTTCATCGAAGACACCAACGTGCTGTTGCCGGCCGATACCGCAACCAATGCCGGGCTGTCCGAATCGACCAGAGAAATCCTGTCGAGCCTGACCCCGCGCGAAGCCAAGGTGCTGCGCATGCGCTTTGGCATCGGCATGAACACCGACCACACGCTTGAAGAAGTCGGCAAGCAGTTCGACGTCACGCGCGAGCGGATTCGCCAGATCGAAGCCAAAGCCTTACGCAAACTGCGCCACCCCAGCCGCTCCGAACAACTGCGCAGCTTCATCGACGCCGACTAGATAGCCGTTATCCATACATCGTCATCCCGATACGTCGGACCGCCGCGAAACATTGTCACCCCCGCGAAAGCGGGGATCTTGCAAAATCGACACATAGTTATAAGATTCCGGGACGCCGGACCGCCGCTTTCGCGGGAATGACGAAAATACCCTGCGTCTAAAACCTGACGCAGAATTTTTCTTGTCAGACAGGGCAGGCGTGAAGCGAACACCGGGAGCATGGCTTAATACCATGTGACCAAACGACCGCTAAAAGCTAGAATCACATTCTGCGTTTGTAGTTCTGACGCAGGATTTTGATCGGTAGGCAAGGCGGATTAGGCAAGTGCGCCGGGAGCTTAGCTTAGTGCTACGTGACCAAGCTCTTGTCAAATCCAACGCCGCCTACCGGTAAAAAGACAAGTCAGAGGGCCTGTAGCTCAGTTGGTCAGAGCAGTGGACTCATAATCCATTGGTCGGAGGTTCAAGTCCTCCCGGGCCCACCAT
>CAZAVY010000028.1:0-33654 GCA_964488685.1 uncultured Gammaproteobacteria bacterium | reverse complement strand
ACTAGAATTAAATTTAACTATACTGCTATAGTTCCTAACTGCGCGATACACGATACCTAATCACATTTATGAAAGTCGAATTCGACATTGCAAGCGATCAGATCGATGGTGCACGTGACTATCAGGAAGACGCTTACATGGTCAATCAGCTGGGCGAGGCTGATAACGGCGAGGTCTGTTCGCTGATTATCATGGCTGACGGTATGGGCGGTCACGCAGCTGGAAATGTTGCCAGCAACATGGTGGTCGCGACCTTCAACAAGACTTTTCAAGCCAAATTTCCGACTACCGAAATTGCGGATGTTCTTACCGATGCGCTAAACCGTTCCAATGACCAGATCAGAGCATCGGTAAAGGAAACCCCCGCCCTGCGTGGTATGGGTTGCACCATGGTTACCGCCTATCTGCAGGGCACTGATCTATACTGGGTCAGTGTTGGTGACAGTCATCTTTATCTGATCCGCGATCGTGAATTAATCAAGCAGAACGCCGACCACAGTTACGGTGCCTATCTCGATATGATGAAAGAGCAGGGCATGGAGATCGACGAGCAGGCGGGCATGTCGCGCAACATGCTGATGAGCGCCATGACCGGCGAGGAAATCAGCAGTATCGATGTTGCCGGCACTCCGATAAAACTGCGAGCGGGTGATCGCGTGGTCGTGGCAAGCGATGGGCTCGATACCCTTGGTGCCGGCGCAATAATTCAGTATTCATCCTGGTCGGCGACTGCCAAGGAATGCGTTTACGCACTATTGAAAGCGGTCGAAGATGCCAACAAGATCAATCAGGACAATACCACCCTGATCGTGGTCGACGTCAAGCAACGCGAATCCAGGTATGAACCCGAAGCTGAGGATGTCGCACCCGTTCCGGAGGTACCGGCGGCACGCGTTGCCGATGTGCAAATTCCCGATGAACCTAAAGAACCACGTTCGTACAAGGGGCTGGTATGGCTGGTCGTCATCGGCCTGCTGGGTGGCGGTGGCTATTTCGCCTGGAAGGAAGGTTTGATCGATGATGCCATCGATAAAGGTACCGAACTGGTGGAAACAACCGCCGAGACGATAGAGGCCGAACTGGAGCCGGAACCTGAGTCCGAGCCCGAACCCGAACCCGAACCCGAACCGCAAGTCGAACCGGAGCCCGTGGTAGAGCCCGAGCCCGAGCCGCCATACATCGACAAGGCCGATGTTTTCAGAGATCGCCTCAAGTCCGGCGGCCGTGGTCCGACCATGATCAAAATACCCTCGGGTACCTATCGCATGGGCGGCGCGTCATCGATTGTTTCACCTGATGAAGTCCCCCGACACGAAGTAAACATCTCATCCTTCATGGCTTCCGTTTACGAGGTTACCTTCGCTGAGTATTATCGCTTCGCTACGGCAACCGGGCGCCGGAAACCAAAAAGCAATGGCTGGGACCGCAACACACACCCGGTGGTTGACGTTTCCTGGGATGATGCGCTCGCTTACACGCGCTGGTTGAGCAAGCAAACCGGAATGCGATATCGCCTGATGTCGGAGGCGGAATGGGAATATGTTGCTCGCGCAGGCACTACTACCTCCTTCTGGTGGGGAACCCGTCCTGGCACCGGTAACGCGCATTGTTTTGATTGCAAGAGTGACTTCAATACCAGCAAGCCGGCCAAGGTGGGAACCTACAAGCCGAATGCATTTGGCCTTTACGACACTGCCGGCAATGTGTTCGAGTGGGTTCATGACTGTTATCATCGTAATTACAAAGATGCCCCGAATGACGGCTCGGTCTGGGAAGGAGGCGACTGCGATGTACGAGTAGTGCGCGGCGGTGCTTATCGTAGTCCCGCTGATTCGATGCGAGTAGAAAACCGTTCAAAATTCAAAAGCGGTAAGGGCCAGTACAACGTCGGAATACGGGTCGCGCGCGATCTTTAACCCCCGGAGGCTCCGGGATTGTCTAAGCGAAGGCAGCAATAATGATCGACTGGCGGGTTGTCAAAACAGTACTACTCGATATGGATGGTACTTTGCTGGACTTGCACTTCGACAACTTTTTCTGGCAGGAATATTTGCCGCTACGTTACGCTGCAATCAAAGGCATTTCACCGCAGGCCGCAAAAATTCACATCGTTACGCAAACCCAAAAAATTGAAGGTAGCCTGAATTGGTATTCAACCGATTACTGGAGTGAAACACTGAAAATCGATGTGGTTGCATTGAAACGCGAGGTTAGTCATAAGGTCGCGATACGCCCCTTTTGCGTTGACTTCCTCGATGCCTTGCGCGCAGCAAAAAAGGACATAGTACTGGTCACCAATGCTCATCATGATAGCCTGGCTTTGAAAATGGACCAAACTCAACTGGCCGATAAATTCGATAGACTCATTACGGTGCACGAATTTTCCCTGCCAAAGGAAGATCCACAGTGTTGGCATGAGGTTCACAAACGCCATCCTTTTACGGCGCAATATACCTTGTTGATTGATGATAATCTGCATGCCTTACAATCCGCGCGTGAGTACGGTATTGGTAGTTTGCTCGCGATTTATCAACCTGATTCGCAGCGCCCCGACCTTGAGATAAGCGGCTTTGATGCCATTCATAGCTTCGATGAAATTATGCCGGTGGTAGAAGTCGCTGATGAGTGACAGTAAACATAAAATCCTGGCCGGAGGATGTTTATGCGGTGGAGTCCGCTATCGGATAGGTGGACGCCGTCGAAATATAATTAACTGCCATTGTCAGAACTGTCGGCGTACTCATGGCCACTTCGCGGCCTATACTTCGGTTAAACAGTCCGACCTGACAATAACCGACCAGCAAACCCTGCAGTGGTATCACGATGAATCACCCGACACCTATCGTGGATTCTGTAACCGCTGCGGGGCAAGCTTGTTTTGGGATGCACGCGATGGCCGCAATAAAATGGCGGTGGCGGCAGGAACACTTGACGATAGTTACGAGCTCAAGACAATCGGTCATATATACCTGTCGGAAGCGGGGAAATACTATGAAATCAATGATGGATTGCCGCAATTTGAAACCACTGGCGAGGGGGCGCTCGAATACGATGAGGGCAGTTGACCTTAGCCCTGGAATGAGTTAAAAGTTTTAAAGGAAAACTGATAGTGCCGAGTTGTTCATCTGAATGCGTAAAGGTACCAACTGCAAAATCCTCAATTTACATTTTTGAACCACTAATACATCGGGATCCATGTTTATACCTGAGAAAACCGATCCGCTAAAGCGATCCGTAGGACATGTTCTAGATATCATCGGGGAAGGCTGGTCAATTCTGATCATTCGGGAAGCTTTTCTGGGGACACGCCGATTTGAAGAATTTCAGGGTCGTTTGGGAATAGCGCGCAACATCCTTACCGCGAGATTGAAAAAGCTTTGTGCCAATGAGATTCTGGATCGAGTACCGGTTAAGGAAGGCGCGAAACGACACGAGTATATCCTGACTAAAAAGGGCAAGGATATGATGCCGTTACTTGTGGCGCTAACCCAATGGGGAGACAAATGGGTGTTTGGGGAGAACAACGAACCGGTGATTTTTCTGGATCGGGCGTTGGCAGAACCCATTTCCCGGGTACAGGTTTACTCCGCCAGAGGAAAATCATTACTACCCCGTGATATCATGGTGAAGGCAGGTCCCGGTGCCACCCATGAAGCCCGGGAGCGTATCGAAGAACTTAACAGCAATGAGTAAATCAGACGATAGGCCGCCAAAATGTCCCGTTGGGGAAAGCAGTTGCGAATGGCTGGATGAAATTCAAAAACTGCGCGCCCAGGTCAACGAACTATCGGAACTGGTCACTACCGATGCATTGACCGGGTTGTTTAATTTCCGCCATTTTAAAACGGTTTTACGGGCGGAGATGGACCGTTCCAAACGCAGTGGCATTCCAACCAGCCTGGTGATGGTGGATATCGATCATTTCAAAGCGGTTAATGATACCTACGGTCACGAAACCGGGAACCTGGCGCTCAAGCACCTCGCCGAAATTCTCAGGGGCGAGGTAAGAACAACCGATATCGTCTGTCGTTACGGCGGTGAAGAGTTTGCCATGATTTTTCCGGAAACCCATCTCAATCTGGCGGTCAAGGTAGCCGATCGAATCCGCGTACATATTGCCGACAGCCCGGTGAAATTCAACGATGGTGAAATTGAACTCACCGTGAGCATGGGTGCCAGTGTATACATGAAAACCAGCGTACTCGATCTCAATAACTTCGTCGATTCGGTCGACAAGTACCTGTACGAAGCCAAACAGTCAGGCCGCAACTGCATCTGCCATATCGACTACCCTGAATTGCGCTCGGTCACCGAAGTCGGCAGCGACGAACGCGCCATGCTCTTCAGCAGCGAATAATCACAACCTCAAAACCGATCTATTATCGCTCCGAGCGGCGAGGCCATCGGAGGGAGATCGAATCGTGCAACGACCCGGGTAACAGACAATCCGGGAATTGCCATGCTGATTGTTAAAGATCGAAATGGACGAGCTTTTTATCGATCAACTCGTTCTTCAGCACTACGTAACGCGGCATGCCGCGCTCGTCATACTCAGGATAGGCTTCACCCTGGATTAGCGGGTAAAGATAGTCGCGACATTTGTCGGTAATACCGAAACCGTCTTCGGTAATGAAATCAAGCGGCATGGTTTTTTCGACATTGGCGACGTCAGCCAGGTCGGCGCTGCCAATTTTCCACTTGTAGGGATTGTTCGATATGCGCTCGATGGTCGGCATGATGGCATTGCTGCCGGCCAGGGCCATTTCCACCCCTGCCCGGCCGAGGGCATAGGCCTGTTCCAGGTCGCTTGCCGAGGCAATGTGACGCGCGGCACGCTGCAGATAGTCGGCAACCGCCCAGTGGAATTTGTAGCCCAGTGCCTGCTTGATTAAATTGGCAACCACCGGCGCCACCCCACCAAGTTGTGCATGCCCGAAAGCGTCGCGAGTTCCCTGTTCGGCGAGGAAACTGCCGTCGGCATTACTTGCGCCTTCGGAAACTACAACGGTGCAGTAGCCGTGAGTATCGACCTTTTTCCGGACTGCGCTGATAAACTTATCTTGATTAAAAGCGACTTCGGGAAACAGCACCAGCACCGGTATTCCGTAATCCTCGATCAATCCACCCGCCGCCGCAATCCAACCGGCGTGCCGGCCCATGACTTCGAGAACGAATACCTTGGTCGAGGTTTTGGCCATCGATTTAACGTCGAACGAGGCCTCCAGCGCCGATACCGCGATATACTTGGCGACTGAGCCGAAGCCGGGGCAATTGTCGGTGATTGGCAGGTCGTTATCCACGGTCTTGGGAATATGTATCGCCTGCACCGGGAAACCCAGCGTCTGAGAAATCTGCGAAACCTTGAAACAGGTGTCGGCGGAGTCCCCGCCTCCGTTGTATAAAAAATAGCCGATGTCATGCGCTTTAAAAACCTCGATCAGGCGTTCGTATTCACGCCGGTTTTGTTCGAGACTCTTGAGCTTGAAGCGACAGGAGCCGAATGCTCCGGACGGCGTGTTTTTAAGCGCCGCAATATCGGCATCCGATTCACGCGAGGTATCAATCAATTCTTCGCTTAGCGCGCCGATGATACCGTTGCAACCGGCAAACACGGTGCCGATTTTGTCGCGATGTTGACGACTGGTTTCGATAACGCCGCAGGCGCTGGCGTTGATAACCGATGTGACACCGCCCGACTGGGCATAAAATGCATTTTTAGTACTCATGTTTTGACTTCCACGTAATTTTGGTGATGTCTGGAATTGGCAGGATAGTTAGCAGGTATTATACGGGCTAAGCAGAATACCGTAAAATGTCTGAAATAACATTTACCCGGGAGGAATATAAAAAGGCAAGTGCAAGCACTACTCTTTCGGCAGCCAGGTTAGAAACAGGACCCGGGAACCCTTGATCACGTCCAGTCATGTCATGCGGGTTAATAGCGCCGTTCTCTTGCCCGAAGATCGCCGCAATAGATCGACTATTACGCCTCACTTCGTGAAATCTCCGGGCTAGCTTAGTAGTGGAGCGATAACCAGGCTGACGATTGCCATTACGTTGATCAGGATATTCATCGAAGGCCCTGAGGTGTCCTTGAACGGATCGCCGACGGTGTCACCGACTACGGTGGCCGCATGGGTGTCGGTGCCCTTGCCTCCGAGATTGCCTTTTTCAACGTACTTCTTGGCGTTGTCCCAGGCGCCGCCGGCATTGGCCATCATCAGCGCCATCAATACACAGCTCAGTAGCGCGCCCGAAAGCATACCGCCCAGCGCCTGCGCGCCTATGACAAAACCCACCAGGGGTGGCGCACTCACAGCAATCACACCCGGAATGATCATCTTTTTCAGGGCCGCGGTGGTTGCGATATCGACACAGGTCGCTGTATCGGGATCGGCCTTGCCTTCGAGCAGCCCCTCGATTTCGCGAAACTGCCGCCGGATTTCCTTGATCATTTCGAAAGCGGCGTCTCCGACAGCGGTCATCGTAATCGAAGCGATGATGTATGGGATAATGCCGCCGATAAAAAGCCCGATTAAAACTTCGGGATTACTCAGCTCGAGTGCGAAATTTTCGATATTGAGAGAAACGGTTTCGATGTAGGCGGTGATAATCGCAAGCGCCGCGAGCGCGGCTGCACCGATAGCGAACCCCTTGCCGATCGCGGCAGTAGTATTGCCGAGTTCATCCAGCGAATCGGTAATTTTGCGGGTGTCTTCACCCAGCCCAGCCATTTCGGCGATGCCCCCGGCATTGTCGGCTACCGGTCCATAGGCGTCGATGGCCATCGTGATGCCGACCGTGGCGAGCATACCCACGGCGGCGATACCGACCCCGTAGAGACCTGCGAAATCACTTGCGAGCCAAATAATGACGCAAATGGTCAGAACCGGGATCGCGACCGACTGCATGCCGATTGCAAGACCGCTGATCATAACGGTGGCTGCGCCGGTTTCGCCGGCCTTGGCGATATGTTGGATTGGCTTTCCGGCGGTATAGTACTCGGTGGCCAGACCGATAATTATACCACCGACCGCGCCCGCCAGTACCGCAACCCAGATTCCACTACTCAGTCCCAGCATCCAAATCACTAAATAAGCCAGAGCGATAAACAGGACCGAAGACCCCATGGTACCCATGCGCAGGGCCATTTCAGGTGATTTGCCCGAGTTGACCTTGACGATCAGGATTCCTCCAATCGAACACATCAGGCCTAGCGATGCCATTGCCAAAGGCAGATACATCATCGCCTCGCGGCCGCCCAGTGCCTCAGTTGTAGCGACCGCCATGGTCGATGCTATGGCGATGGACGCAATCATCGAGCCACAGTAAGATTCGAAAATATCGGAACCCATGCCGGCGACATCGCCTACATTGTCGCCGACATTATCGGCAATGACACCCGGGTTACGCGGGTCGTCCTCGGGTATGCCGGCTTCGATCTTGCCCACCAGATCGGCACCGATATCGGCGCTCTTGGTAAAGATTCCGCCGCCAACCCGCGAGAACAATGCGACCACGGAAGCGCCCATTGCGAATCCATGGATCGCGTGCAGCGACTCGACATCGCCGGAAAAAATGAAGAAAACGATGCCCAGGCCGAGCAGGCCCAGGGATGCGACTGCAAGCCCCATGATCGAACCGCCAAGAAATGCCACGGTCAAGGCAGCGGCTGCACCCTCATTATGGGCTGCGGTTGTGGTTCTGACATTGGCGCGAGTAGCCGTGTTCATGCCGATATAGCCGGCAGACCCGGAAGCCAGCGCACCCATCAGAAAGCAAAACGCGGTTCCCGCACCGAGAAAAAAATATAGCAATACAACGAGTACTGCGGAAAATATAGACAGCATCTTGTATTCGCGTTTCATGAATACCATCGCGCCAAGATGAATCTGATCGCCAATTTTTACGACTTTACCTTCGCCTTCAGGATACTTCTTGACCTGTGCAAAAGTATACGCGGCTGCACCAAGTCCGAAGGCGCCGATAATCGGCGGCAATAAGTTGCTAAGCTCCATACTGTTTCCCCAAGATAATTTGTTCGTGTTTCCGAGTATTTTTGCCCCCAGCAATTAAGGGGCTAAAAATCGCGTGCATGATATCGGTTTTTACTCTTATATTGAAACTTCTTTACGCGTTTTCGGCTCTTTTTTTGGTGTTTTTCTGTTATTGTCCGCACATCCGCCAATGATCCGCAGTCGCGAAGGTTAAATCCGTTTCAATGTCGAAGCGAGAGCAGTTAAAAGACGATTATCTCGAAAACCGATTGATTAGACGCCGACTGGTGATATCGGCGATCTTTACGGTTATTTTACTCGGTCTGGTTGTGGGCAGGTTGTATGTTCTCCAGATCGTCGAACATGAACATTTCGCGACGCTTTCAGACAGCAATCGAATTCGCATCAAGGCGCTACCCCCAACCCGAGGGTTGATATTCGACCGTCATGGGGTGGTGATGGCGAACAATCTGCCGGCCTATCGGCTGGAAATCGTGCGCGAACAGGTTGAAGACCTGGATAAAACGTTGCTGCGATTGAGACAGTATATCGACTACACCGAACAGGACCTGAAGCGTTTCAAGCAATCTTCAAAACGACGTCGACCGTTCGAGAGCATCCCGTTACGCTTAAATCTGAATGATGGGGAGGTCGCCAGGCTGGCGGTTAACCTACACAAGTTCGAGGGAGTTGAAATCAATGCGCGCTTAACCCGCCATTACCCGCAGGGTGCGCATGCAGTGCATGCGCTTGGATACGTCGGCAGAATCGACGAAAGAGATCTGGGCGAAGTCAATGAAGTCGATTACGCCGGTACCACTCATATCGGCAAGCTTGGCCTGGAAAAATTCTATGAACACGAACTGCACGGTTCGGTTGGTGTGCAACAGGTTGAAGTTAACGCCAGGGGCCGTACTCTGCGCGTCCTCAACGAATCGCCGCCCGTTCAGGGTAACAATCTGCATTTAACCATCGATTCGAGGTTACAGAAGGTCGCCGAGGAAGCTTTCGCCGATCTAACCGGTGCCGTTGTCGCGATCGACCCCAACAATGGTGAAGTTCTGGCACTGGTCTCGATGCCGATTTTTGATCCCAATCTGTTCGTCAACGGCATTAGTTTTAAAAAATACAATGAATTGCGCGATTCAAGCAAACGCCCCTTGTTTAACCGGGCGCTTTCCGGACAGTATCCACCAGGATCTACCACCAAACCTTTCTATGGTCTGGCCGGGCTCGAATCGGCGGTAACCCAAAAGGATCAGGGCACGTTTTGTATCGGATATTATAAATTGCCCAGAGAAGAGCGCAGATATCGTGACTGGAAGAAGCAGGGGCATGGTCATATGAATCTAACCGATGCGATAGTCCAGTCCTGCGATGTCTATTTTTATGATCTCGCCTATCGGCTTGGAATCGATCGCATGTCTTCATTTCTGGATAAGTTTGGTTTCGGGGTTAAAACAGGCGTGGACAGTACCGGTGAACGCAGCGGCTTGTTACCGTCAAGGGAGTGGAAGCGACGCAGCGAAGGTATGCCCTGGTTTCCAGGTGAAACCCTGATCACCGGCATCGGTCAGGGTGCTTTTCTGGTAACGCCGATTCAGCTCGCAAATTCCATCGCGGCCTTCTCGCTCAAGGGGACGCGTTATCAGCCCCACCTGGTCAAGTCGGTCGAAAAGATTCCCGAATATAACCAGGTGGAAATTGCGAGTCATGTGGCTGGCCGCTACCGGTTGCAAAGGGTGAAGAACTGGGAGCATGTGCATAATGCCATGATTAATGTCGTGCACGGACTCCGTGGCACCGCGCGTCGTATCAGTAAGGGTATCAAGTACCGGGTAGCTGGAAAAACCGGTACTTCGCAAGTGTTTGAGATAGGCCAGGACGAGGAATACGATGAAGCAACGGTGGATGAGAAATTGCGCGATCATGCGTTATTCGTCAGCTACGCACCCGCAGACGATCCGCGAATTGCGGTCGCCGTCATCGTTGAAAATGGAGGGCACGGTAGCACGGTAGCAGCGCCGATCGCGCGCCGGATCATGGATGCCTATTTGCTGGAGAGGACATGAATCAGACACTGGATATCGACTCGGCTTCGTATTCGAGGCGAATTCTGGACGCTCTGCGGCTGGATCCCGTATTGTTTTCGTTGCTGATTATTCTCTCCCTGTTCGGCAGTATGGTGTTGTATAGCGCGAGTGGCTCCGACTATCAGATAGTAATCCGGCAAATGACGCGAATCGTTGTGGCGATGTTGCTACTGGTCGCCGTCGCCAACATACCGCTACGCCTGATACGCAAAATATCGATATGGCTGTATCTCGGCGGGATTGTAATGTTAGTCGCGGTCATCCTGTTCGGGGAAATCGGCAAGGGTGCCCAGCGCTGGCTGGACCTCGGTTTTATTCGCTTTCAACCCTCGGAAATTTTAAAACTCGCGGTACCGATGATTGTCGCGACTTATCTGTCCAAGCGGATATTACCGGTGGGTCTGAAGGAGTTGGTGGTTTCGTCGATACTGGTGGTAATCCCGGTACTGTTGATTGCCCGGCAACCCGATCTCGGTACCGCGGTCCTGGTTGGTAGTGCCGGTTTCTTCGTATTGTTTCTCGCCGGTGTTCGCTGGCGCGTAATGATCAGCCTGGGCGTGTTAATGTCCTTGATGGCGCCGTTGCTGTGGAAGTTTGCGTTGCACGATTATCAGCGTAAACGCATATTTACCCTGCTTGATCCGCAAAGCGACCCGCTGGGTTCGGGGTACCATATAATACAGTCAAAAATCGCAATCGGTTCGGGCGGTGCCTATGGCAAGGGGTGGCTTAATGGTACCCAGTCGCAACTTGATTTCATCCCGGAAAGATCGACCGACTTTATTTTTTCCGTATTCGGTGAAGAATTTGGATTCTTTGGCAGTGTCGTGTTGATATTGATTTACCTGGCAATTATCTTTCGCGGACTTTATATCGCCGCGCATTCCACCGAAAATTTCGGACGTCTGTTGGCGGGCGCACTTAGCCTGACCTTTTTTGTCTATCTGTTCGTCAATACCGGTATGGTTGCCGGTCTGTTGCCGGTAGTGGGTGTGCCGCTACCTTTGATAAGTTATGGCGGTACTTCAATGGTGACCCTGATGATTGGTTTTGGTCTGATTATGTCGATTCGATCGGCAAGGCGGTTTGTGGTTTGATGAAAGTGAAACTATTTATCCTGTGTTTGTGCATTGCTCCAGCTGTATCCGCACTGGAAATTACCCGCGGAGATTATCGGGACCGCGCTGATGTGGTTGCTTTCATACAGCGCATAGCTTCGGAAACCAGTTATAGCGAGCAGGAATTGGTAGCATTGTTCGAGCAGACCCAAAAACAGGAGCACCTGTTTGAAAAGCTGAACCGGCCTGCCGAAAAGGAACTCGAGTGGCACCAGTACCGGAACATTTTCATTCAGAAGAAGCGAATTCAGCACGGGGTGGAATTCTGGCAGCAGCACCAGCAGTTGCTTGAGGATGTAAGCGATAAAATGGGTGTTCCCGTGGAAATAATCGTTGCGATTATTGGGGTTGAAACCTTTTACGGTGCTTACAGAGGCAAGGATCCGGTGTTCGACAGCCTGGTCACGCTGGCTTTTGATTACCCCCGTCGTTCTAAATTTTTTACCCGGGAACTCGAACAGTTCCTGATGCTGGCAAAAGAGCAGGAATTTGAGGTGCGAAGCTTGCGCGGGTCCTACGCGGGTGCGATGGGAATGCCGCAATTTATTTCGTCGAGCTACCGTAGCTATGCGATCGACTATGACCAGGATGGACAGACCAACTTATTCGAGAGCATTCCTGATATTGCCGGTAGCGTCGCCAACTATTTTGTCAAACATGGCTGGCAAAAAAATGAACGCGTCGCGAGGCCGCTGATTGCCGCTGAAAACAACTCGGTCGAAAGCCTGGTGCCCGGAATAAAACCAGACTACAAATGGAGTCAGTTGAAACAAAATGGCCTGGGTTCCCAGTTTGAAATCGGTGAAGATACACAAGTCGCTCTGGTTAAACTGCAACAGAAAGATCATTCTGAATACTGGGCCGGCTTCCAGAATTTTTATGTCATCACTCGCTATAATCACAGCGAGCTCTACGCCATGGCAGTGTATCAATTGGCAAAATTAATCAGCCGCGAGTACAAGAAACGAGCATGAGGCTGTATCTTGTTCCCCTGTTATCGATAACCCTGGCACTAGGCGCCTGTACATTTGGCGTTCCGATTGGCGATCGTGGCAAGACTCAGGTTTCGGATATACCAAAGACCGCCCGATCGCAACAGGGCAATCCGTCGTCTTATGTTGTTTTTGGAAAACGTTATTACGTGCTCGATAGCGCCCAGGGTTTCAAACAACGGGGCGTCGCATCATGGTATGGGACCAAGTTCCATGGACGATCGACTTCGAGTGGTGAAATCTACAACATGCATGCCATGACAGCGGCGCACAAAACCCTGCCGATTCCAGTATACGTGCATGTTAGAAATCTGGATAACGGCCGTTCGGCAGTGGTTCGGGTCAATGACAGGGGACCGTTTATCCCGGGTCGCATCATCGATTTATCCTACGCCGCTGCCAAAAAACTGGGTGTGGACGGGCCCGGTACAGCCAATGTAGAGATCAGTACCCTGGCGGCAGGGCAGACCAAACCCACGAGTGTAGTACGCAGTGTTCCGTTGAACGATGAGATAAATCAGGATATTCCGCTGTTTATTCAGATGGGTTCGTTTTCCGATCAAATGAACGCAAATAACCTGGTACGGACTTTGATTAGTGCCAATGAGTCATCGGCACAGATATCACAACTGCAAACCGAAGACGGTATATTTTATCGGGTCCGGGTCGGCCCGCTTTTCGATATCGATGAAGCCAACGCCATCGTCAGACGCCTCAGGAACAAGGGATTTAAAACCGCGCGTATCGTGGTACAGAACGATGTCGAATAAACCTTGTGAGCAATTCATGTGATCGCTACAATCGCGTCTCTTTTCAAGCCCTTAACCAACAAGTCAAAATGAAAATTGCCCCGTATTTCCTCAGCACTCTGACGCTGCTGTTCTCAGCTTCAAGTTGGGCCGCTGCTAAACCAATTCCGAATCCCCCTGCGCTCGATGCAAGCAGTTATTTCCTGGTTGATTTTAAATCAGGACGGGTACTTGCCGAAAAAAATCCCGACGATCATTTCGAGCCGGCCAGTATTACCAAGTTGATGACGGCTTACCTGGTGGACAAGGCGATTGCAGACGGCGACATTTCGTTAGATGAAATGGTGACTATCAGCGAGAAAGCCTGGCGTATGAAAGGCTCAAAGATGTTTGTTGAAGTCGGCAAACAGGTGTCGGTGGAAGAACTTCTCAAGGGGTTGATCATACAATCCGGTAACGATGCCAGTGTCGCGCTGGCCGAACATGTGGCCGGTTCGGAATCAGCTTTTGTGGGTTACATGAACCACCAGGCGCAGTTACTCGGCATGGTCAATACCCATTATGTTAACGCAACCGGATGGCCGCACGAAAATCATTATACCAGTGCACGCGATATTGCGATTTTGACACGGGCCGTAATTCGGGAATTCCCGGAATCATATCGCTATTACAAAGAACGTGAATTCACCTTCAATAAGATACGACAGTTTAATCGAAATCGGCTGCTTTGGCGTGACGAATCAGTGGACGGGGTGAAAACCGGTCATACTGAAGCGGCCGGCTATTGCCTGGTAGCTTCCGCTGCACGTGATCAAATGCGCTTGGTTTCGGTGATATTAGGGGCTAAATCCGATAAGGCCCGTACCCAAAGCAGTCAGGCCCTGTTGAATTATGGTTTCCGCTTCTTTGAAACGCATAAACTTTATCGTTCAGAGGAGATACTGAAAACAGCACGAATCTGGTACGGCGATCAGGAGCAGATCAGCATGGGTGTCGGTAAGGATATTCACATTACCATCCCCAGAGGCCGCTATCGGGATCTGGATGCTTCGATGGAAATCGACCGCGAGATATCGGCACCGGTTTTGCAGGGACAACAGCTCGGTCAGGTTAACATCAAGCTCGACGAAGAGTTGATCCTTACCGAAAATATTGTTGCGATGCAGGCGGTAAGTGAAGGGAGTATTATCGTTAAGGCGCTGGACAGCATCAAGCTGATGTTTCAGTAATGGGTGGGGAATCGGGGCACGAAAACTCCGGCTTGACCCTGATCGAGTATCCCAGCCGATATCCGCTCAAAGTATTCGGCAACAAAGGCGGTGACTTTGAAGACATCGTGCTGGGGTTGATCAGGGCGAGATGCCCACAGGCTGAACATATAGATGTCCGCCGACGGACCAGCAAAGGTGGTAGGTACCTGGCATTAACGCTAACTTTCACGGTTCACAGCCAGCAACAACTCGAATCGATCTACCAGGATCTGTACCACTGCAAACAGGTAGTCATGTCGTTGTAGATCGCGGCCAGTTAACTGGCGCGAATTTTCTCAAATGACCGGATTACTCTAGTGTAAACTCAGACCCCTGGCTCCATTTAACCTGCATATTGCACAAAGATTGCGCTTTAAATTTAGTCAAGTAATGATCCATAAGGGATTACTACATTTTACATGTTATTGAGAAAATACAGTTTGCGCCTGAGCAAAATCAGACCGATAGAATTTGAGGGGTGTGGCCATGGAGAACTCCTGGCGGGACGTTGCGCCACAGGTGAGGTTGCGCGCGAGCCTACATGGACGTATTGACGGCGATCCCGCAAAGCGTTTTCCATGGCCGCAACCCGTTTTGACCTTGTTTGCCAGGCTCCACCCCGAACCTGTGCCGGGGGTTGCACCGGGCTTCGCTTGTTTCATGCAAAATGCAGGGTAAAGGTACTCATGCCGAATCTTGTCGAAATTAAGTATCTGGGTAGATCTGACTATCAGAATACCTGGGACGCGATGAAAGTCTTCACCGATGCGCGAAACCCGCAAACCCGTGATGAGCTGTGGATTACCGAGCATGCCCCGGTCTTTACCCAGGGATTGAACGGGCGCGACGAACATTTGCTCGATCCCGGTTATATCCCGGTGATGCAGATCGACCGCGGCGGCCAGGTTACCTATCACGGTCCCGGGCAGTTGCTTTTGTATTGCCTGCTCGACATTACGCGATTGGGCCTGGGTGTGAAGGGGTTGGTATCCGGGATAGAAAAATCGATTATTGAGTTACTGGATGAGCATCAAATTGAAGCACATACACGCCAAAGTGCTCCGGGTGTCTATGTCGGACAGGCCAAAATTGCTGCGCTTGGATTGCGTATTCGAAAAGGATGTTGTTATCATGGCCTGAGTCTGAACATCGATATGGATTTGGAACCCTTCGCTCGCATTAATCCCTGCGGCTTCGAGGGTCTTGCGGTAACCCAGGTACGGGATTTTGGTATTGATGTTGGGATCGAACGGCTGGGACGTGATCTCGCTGCATTGTTAATTGGGAACCTTGGTGAAAAAAAATCAGGTAATTCAAGGCGTTAAACTCACCGGTGCCGACAAGGTCGCGCGCATCCCGATCAAGGTTGTGCCGTCCAAAACGGTGCGGCGTAAACCCCCGTGGATTCGCGCTCGGGCGCCGATTGGAATTCGGGTTAAAGAGCTCAAGGCGCGATTGCGCGAAAACAGCCTTTATACGGTGTGTGAAGAGGCTTCCTGTCCCAATCTGGGCGAATGTTTCTCCAAGGGTACTGCAACCTTTATGATCATGGGTGATATTTGCACCCGGCGTTGTCCGTTCTGCGATGTTGGCCATGGCAGGCCGAATTCGCTGGATACCCGGGAACCGGCCAGGCTGGCGAAAACAATTCAAGATATGGGTTTACGCTATGTCGTTATCACCTCGGTAGACCGGGACGACTTGCGCGATGGCGGCGCCCGGCATTTTGTCGACTGCATTCTCGAAACACGCAAGCTGAATCCCGAAATCCAGATCGAAATCCTGACTCCCGATTTTCGCGGGCGCATGGATGTCGCGCTTGAAATCCTGACTCAGGCGCCGCCGGATGTGTTCAATCACAATCTCGAATCGGTACCCTCGCTGTATAAAAAAATCCGTCCGGGTTCCGATTATCAATGGTCGTTGGAGCTGTTGCAGAAATTCAAGCGAGCACACCCGGCCGTGCCCACCAAGTCAGGCTTGATGCTCGGACTCGGAGAAGAAATCGATGAGGTAAAACAGGTGTTGCGCGATATGCGCGAACACCAGGTCAATATGCTGACTCTGGGTCAGTACCTGCAACCGAGCCTGGATCACCTCGCGGTGGAACGCTTCGTAACGCCCGAGGAGTTCGAGGATCTCGGTGATTATGCCAGATCGATCAGCTTCGACCAGGTCGCCAGCGGCCCCATGGTACGCTCCTCCTACCACGCCGACCTCCAGGCCGAACCCCTCCTCAATTCCTGACCGACCTACCTTCAAGGCACCACCTGTATAAAGACCTCCCAGCCGAACTGTCGTCCAGTTAACGGCGCGGCCATGGGGATATTTTTTGCGGGATCGCCGTGAATACGTCCGTGTAGGCTCGCGCCCGACATCCCTGTCGCGCAGCGTCCCGCAAAAAAATCCCCATGCCCACGCCTCAATCGTGTTCTGTCCCAATGGGCGGCCTTGCAAAATCGTCTCATTATTCAGGAAGCCGCAGGCCACTTAGTCGGTCACGAGGGATCTCTTCGGTTGCCGTAAGGTTGGGATATGGCCACGCCGTTAACTGGACGACAGTTCGGCTGGGTGGTTTTATTGGTCGTAGACAGTAGCGATGGGTTGGCGTTTGTGGGCGGTGGCCTGGAAAATGTGGATGATGCGTTGCTCGGCTTCGGGCGAAATTTTTTTGCCTTCGAGGAAATCGTCGATCTGATCGTAACTTAAACCGAGTGCGTCTTCATCAGGTTTGGAGGGGTCGAGGGTTTCGAGGTCGGCGGTGGGTGTCTTGTTAATAATGCTATGAGGTGCGCCGAGATGTGTTGCCAGCTGTCGAATCTGGCGTTTGTTGAGTCCGAACAAAGGCACCAGGTCGCAGGCACCGTCGCCATACTTGGTATAAAAGCCGGTGACATTTTCAGCCGAGTGATCGGTGCCGAGCACCAGGCCACCCAGCAGGCCTGCAATCTCATATTGCGCGATCATGCGCATGCGCGCCTTGACGTTCCCTTTTGCGAAGTCCTGAGCACCCGCGGATTGATCGGCCAGTCCCAGTTCAGCAAGTGCGGCGAGGATTGACTGGTGAATCGCGTCGCTACTCGGTTGAATGTTGATCGATATACCTTCGCTGGGTTGAATAAATTTCAGTGATTGTTGTGCATCGACCTCATCGGCCTGGCTGGCATAGGGTAGTCGAACTGCAATGAAGCGATAACCGGTGCCGGATCGGCTAAGTTCGTTGACTGCGAGTTGGGCCAGGCGACCACAGGTGCAGGAATCGATACCGCCACTGATGCCAAGCACCAGAGTTTTCTGAGCGCTCAGATCGATTTGAAACTTGATGAAGTCCACCCGCCGCCGAATTTCATACTCGACATCAATCTCGGGCAATACCTGCATTTCCGCGACTATTTCGGATTGATTCATTGCTGTCGATTAACAAGGTATCGGGTGATGACGATACTGCATCAGAATTCCTGGTTATAGTTCAGGTCGATAATTCGCCGGGTATCTTGTGCAGGTTCCTCCAGGTCGAGATTCTGATAAGCCTGTAACTGTAGCTCAAGCGTTGACCTGATAACAATCGAGCCCTGGTAATTTTGCAGGATAAACCGGGTACGATTGGCGACCGCAACCCAGGCCTTTCGCGAGGCATAGTAGCTGGCGACTTTGAAATCGGCCCGGGCAAGTTCATTGCGCAGAAAAATCATGCGCTTGCGTGAATCAGTCGCGTATTTACTGTCTGGAAAGCGTTGAATCAGTTGTTTGAAATTATTGTAGGCAGCCAGTAAAAGATTTCGATCGAATTCGGAAAGATCGCGATCCGAGATCAAATCCAGAATGGTGCCGCCACGTTCAAAATTTGCCAGCCCTTTCAGATAGTAGGCATAATCTACCGAAGCATGACGCGGATGAAGCTTGATAAAGCGATCAGCCGCGGTAATCGCCGAGTCCGGCTCTTCGAATTTGTAGTAGGCGTAGGCAACATCGATTTGGGCCTGGGTAGCGTATTTTCCAAATGGGAATCGTGATTCCAGCGTCTCGTAGTACTCGATTGCGGTAAGGTAGTTTTGTTTGGCCAGTTGCGCGCGCGCTTCGCGGTAAAATGTTTCCACGCTCCAGTCTGCGGTGGGGTCTAAATCGGTCGCGCCGGGACCACAGGCGACCAGGTTGAGAGCGATAGCGAGGTAAATTATGAAACGCATTGTGGCAACTACTTTGTTAAGATCGGCTGACTTGTTGTAGCAAAACGAACAGTATAACCAGCGCATGAAATTAATTCAGCAAAGTTTCCAGATTGAGAGACGCCAGGCTGGAAATCGTCTCGACAATGCCTTGCATCAACTACTGCCGGACTACTCGCGCAGTAAAATCAAACGATGGATTCAACAGGGATTCGTCTGTATCAATCATCAACATTGTAAACCCCGGCAAAAGGTTTTCAGCGGTGACCGGATCGATCTTGACGTCCCCGCGCAAATTAGAATATCTGACCGGCCGCAGGCGATCGAGTTCGAAATTCTGCACCAGGATGAAGATATTTTTGTGGTTAACAAACCGGCTGGTCTGGTGGTGCATCCGGCAGCCGGTCATCAGGATGGCACCCTGGTCAATGGCTTGCTCGCCCACGACTCACGCCTGGACCAGTTGCCCCGTGCCGGGATTGTGCATCGCCTCGATAAGGATACGACCGGGGTAATGGTGGTAGCACGCAACCAGATCGCTCATAGTTGGCTGGTCGAACAACTGCAGCAGCGTCACGTGAAGCGAGAGTATATCGCGATATCCCGGGGAGTAGTGACCGCGGGACGAAGCATTGAGGCGTGCATTGGCCGTCATTCACAAAATCGAAAGAAGATGTCGATACAAGATGGTGGAAAACCAGCGCTCACCCATTTCCAGGTCGCGCGCAAATTTGGCCACCATAGTTTGATTAAATTGCAGCTCGAAACCGGGCGCACCCATCAAATCAGGGTGCATATGGCGCACATCAACCACCCCTTGCTGGGTGATGCGGTATATGGGGGGCGGGTGCGATTACCAGCAGGCGTCGATGCGGTTTTACTGGACTTGATACAGGGGTTCAAACGGCAGGCACTACATGCCGAACGCCTTAGCTTCGTGCACCCGGGCAGCCATGAAACGGTTAGTTTTACGGCTGCTCTGCCGGAAGATTTTCAACAACTACTCGATGCGCTAGCCCGCTATGATTGAATTCATTCAACCCGGGTGGGATGCGCCACCTGGAGTCAGGGCCGGATGTACCACGCGTGCCGCCGGCATCAGTGGATCGTCTTTCGACAATTTTAATATGGCGATGCATGTAGGCGATGACCAGGTGCGGGTTGAGCAAAATCGATCCCTGTTGCGCACAGCACTGGAACTTCCGGCGGAACCGTGCTGGATCAGTCAAACCCACGGGACCCATTCGGTGGTTCTGGAACTCGATGCCAGCCGTGACGCCGATGCCGCGATTACGCGTTTGCCCGGCACCGTCGCCGTGGTGATGACCGCTGATTGCCTGCCGATACTGGTATGTAACCGTAACGGTAGCGAAGTTGCCGCAATCCATGCGGGCTGGCGGGGGTTACAGGCCGGGGTAATTCAATCGGCACTGGCAAAGATGGAATCACCCAGAGACCAAATGATGGTTTGGATAGGTCCGGGAATCTCACAGGCCTGTTTCGAAGTCGGAGAGGAGGTGCGTACCGCCTTCCTTCAAGCGGGGGTGGATATCGAAGCTCATTTTCACGCCAGTCGCCAGGGGCATTGGCTGTGTAACCTTGCAGGTCTCGCCGAGGGGATACTAAAGGTCGAGGGGGTTACCGCGGTTTACCGTGATGCTCATTGCAGTTTTCGTGATGTTGACAAGTTTTACTCCTACCGGCGCGAACCGAGGACCGGGCGTATGGCGAGTTTGATCTGGTTCGATTAATCCAGGCGACCTCTGATCCAGTCCAATCATTTTATGCTGGGAGTCTGTCGGACTTAGGATAAATCTACTGCGGAAAATCTCCTGAGAAAACAAAGTCCTGCGCAATCATCGCGGCAGTTCATGAAATCTCCGGGCTAGTTAATAGCGCCGTTCTTTTCCCCGAAGATCACCGCAATAGATGGCCTATTACGCCGCACTTCGTGAAAAATAACAACGCTCTTGCCGCGCATGAATATGATCAACTCAATCAGAGGTTCCCTGGCTTGAAAACAGCATTATAAGTCCTACATAAGTCTATGTTCTAAATGATTAGAGGCAATCATCAATGCGTATGGATCGCTTGACCAGCAAGTTTCAGGAAGCCCTTGCCGACGCACAGTCGTTGGCCGTAGGGCGGGATCACCAGTTTATCGAGCCGGTGCACTTGATGACTGCATTGCTCGATCAGCAAGGTGGTTCGGTGCGCCCGCTTTTTACGCATGCCGGGATCAATGTCAATCTGCTGCGATCGCAACTTGGCGAAGTGCTGGACAAGCAGCCAAGTGTCGAAGGTATTGGCGGAGAATTGCATATATCGAATGCGCTAGGCACGCTGCTCAATGTAACCGATAAACTGGCCCAGGCGCGCAAAGACCAGTTTATCTCCAGCGAGTTATTCGTGCTGGCAGTAATGGATGGCAAGGGATCGCTTCGTGATGCATTGTTGGCGTCGGGCGCCAAACGCAAATCGATCGCTGCCGCAGTGGACGTTATTCGTGGTGGTCAATCCGTCAATGATGCCAACGCTGAAGACCAGCGCATGGCGCTTGAAAAGTATACCGTCGATTTAACCGAACTTGCCGAGCAAGGAAAGCTCGATCCGGTTATTGGACGCGACGAAGAAATTCGGCGTGCGATCCAGGTACTGCAGCGCCGTACCAAAAATAATCCAGTGCTGATTGGTGAGCCGGGTGTGGGTAAAACTGCGATTGTCGAGGGCCTCGCGCAACGTATAATCAATGGAGAAGTTCCGGAAGGGCTAAAGAAAAAACGGGTGTTGTCGCTGGACATGGGCGCCCTGATCGCTGGCGCCAAGTTCAGGGGTGAGTTTGAAGAGCGCCTCAAGGCGGTACTGCATGATCTGGCCAAGCAGGAAGGACAAATCATCTTGTTTATCGATGAATTACATACCGTGGTTGGAGCCGGTAAAGCCGAAGGTGCGATGGATGCCGGCAATATGCTTAAACCCGCGCTCGCGCGTGGCGAATTGCATTGCATCGGCGCTACTACACTGGATGAATATCGCCAGTACCTCGAAAAGGATGCGGCGCTAGAGCGGCGTTTTCAAAAGGTGCTGGTGCAGGAACCCAGCGTCGAAGATACGATCGCCATCCTGCGTGGTTTAAAAGAACGTTACGAAGTGCATCATGGTGTCGATATCACCGATCCTGCAATCGTCGCGGCAGCGAACCTGTCATATCGATATATCACCGATCGCCAGTTGCCGGACAAGGCAATCGACCTGATCGATGAATCAGCAAGTCGAATTCGCATGCAGATCGATTCCAAACCTGAGGATATGGATCGGCTGGAGAGACGCCTGATCCAGCTCAAGATCGAACGCGAGGCGTTAAAGAAAGAAAGTGACGCCGCGAGCGTGAAGCGTCGGGCAATTCTGGAAGAAGAAATCGGTAAGCTCGAACGCGAGTACTCCGATCTTGACGAAATCTGGAAAGCGGAGAAAGCTGCTCTGCAAGGCGCCACCCATGTCAAGGAAACTCTGGAGCGCGCAAAACTCGATCTCGAAACCGCGCAACGCGCGGGTGATCTGGCGCGTATGTCCGAGTTACAGTATGGACGAATCCCTGAACTTGAAAAGCAGCTCGAACTTGCCGCTACTGCCGAAATGCAGGATATGAAGCTGTTGATCAATAAGGTCGGCGAAGAAGAAATCGCTGCGGTTGTTTCGCGATCAACCGGAATTCCGGTGGCCAAGATGCTTGGGTCTGAACGTGAAAAGTTGCTTAACATGGAAGCCATGCTGAGTGAGCGTATAGTCGGCCAGCGTGAAGCGGTGAAGGCGGTATCCGATGCGATCAGACGTTCCCGCGCAGGGCTGTCCGATCCGGCTCGTCCCAACGGTTCGTTCCTGTTTCTCGGACCTACCGGGGTTGGCAAGACTGAACTGACCAAGGCGCTGACGCATTTTTTGTTTGATACCGAGGATGCGATGATTCGCATTGACATGTCGGAATTCATGGAGAAGCACAGCGTGGCGCGCCTGATAGGTGCCCCTCCGGGATATGTTGGATACGAGCAGGGCGGGTATTTGACCGAGGCGGTACGACGGCGTCCTTACTCGGTGATCCTGCTGGATGAAATCGAAAAAGCGCATGCGGACGTTTTTAATATCCTGTTGCAAGTGCTTGACGACGGCAGGTTGACCGATGGCCAGGGTCGGACGGTAGACTTTCGCAACTGTGTTATCGTCATGACCTCGAACCTCGGATCAACCGAG
Organism: uncultured Gammaproteobacteria bacterium; assembly: GCA_964488685.1. Taxonomy (GTDB): domain Bacteria; phylum Pseudomonadota; class Gammaproteobacteria. Next base: position 11,041 of record CAZAVY010000028.1, on the reverse strand, counting down.
ATACAGGTCCATGCGGGAGAGCAGCACTATGATGAAATCAAGCGCACGGTGATGGAACAGGTGTCGCAACACTTCAGGCCTGAATTTATCAATCGTATCGATGAATCCGTGGTGTTCCATCCGTTGACTCAAGAGCAAATTCGGGCCATCGCCAGGATTCAACTGCAGGCGCTGTCTGCACGCCTGAAAGACAAGGAAATTGGCTTTTCGATAAGCGAGGCCGCGATGGACACGCTCGGAGAGCTTGGGTTTGACCCGGTTTACGGCGCAAGGCCGCTAAAGCGTGAGATTCAGCAATCGATCGAGAATCCTGTCGCGATGTCAATTCTGGCCGGTGAGTTCGAGGCTGGTGACCGAATTTCGGTAGATATCGACGACACCCAGCGCTTCAGTTTTAGCAAACAACGCCTGCACTAACAATTGATATATAATTTAGGGACAGCCCGGTAATTTTCCGGTGTTTTACGGCTATACTCCCCTGTTAAAGGTAGCGGTCACGCAGAATTAAGGTGATATTAGAATAACATGGCGGTTTTAGGCTCGATTCTTTTCAAAAGGACGCTCAGGCAATTCCTTGATTGTAGCGATCTGGAGAGCGATAAGGGTGTTGCGCTAATTAAAAAGTTGCGCCAGTCCTCCAGGGATTCGCTGGAGCATCTAATCCAGGCCATTTCGGATGCTACCGGGTTACATCAGGAAAAGTTAACCGAAATCTGTCTGGAGAATGTCGAGGGTAGTACCGAGGAACTGTTTCTGAAAGGACTGGATAGCGATGCGACCGCTATTCGTTCAGCCACCGCCTCGGTGCTGTCGAAAACGATGCAGGTGAGTCCCAGTAAACTGTTTAAAAAATTACAGGAATCAGATGTTTCGAAAACCGAAATTATTGATATTCTTGCATTCCAGCGTGAACAATTAAAACCCGAACAAACCATTGTCAATGCACTAAAGCTCGACAAATCCTACGCTGAGCGATTGATCAAGTTGGCGCAGGATTCGAGCCATCCGCTTGATCTTGAGGTGTTGCGCGTGGACCCGGAATCGATAGCCAGTCCGTCAGTTAAAATCATGTTGCTACGATATTTTGGCCAGGTGGAGCAAGCGGGGATAGCGCAGCAAATTGCAAGGTTTTTAACCGATGAAAACAAAACCGTCGTTATCGAAGCCTTGAAAGCGCTGAAAAACCTCAAGATCAATTTTGACGCGTCGGTATTGTTACCCTCAGTCGAATCCATGTCCGAGGTCGAACGTGAAATAGCGATAGAGGTTCTGCAGCTTCAGGCAAATCCTGAGCTTGCGCCTAAGCTTGCGCCGTGGACTTGTGGTAAATCGGAGGAAATTCGGGAAATATTTATCAAATTGTTTGTCAAATACGTCACCCCGGAAGGGCTCGATACTTTCCTCGGTTTACTCGACCAGCAGGAGTGGTGGGGGAAAGAGCAGTCATTGAAATGCCTGCAAAAATTCGGTAACGACAAGCTTTACTCGGCGGCAGAAAGCTTAACCAGCCACGAAAACGAATTTGTGCGTGAACAGGCGCAGAAATTCTCTGCGCAAAGTAGTGATCCGTCGGACCTCAAGCAGCTTTGGGATAACGCGTTACATGAAAACTGGCAGCTGCGTGAGAGTGCCATTGAGGCGATAGGCCTGTCCGCAAAACGCGAATCGATCGGCATCCTGAAAAAGGTAGTCGAAAAATGGCCGGAATCGGCACCATCGGTACTAAGGGCCGCGGGTGAACTTGGCTTCAGTAAAGGACTTGAAATCGCCTTCGCATGCTTACGCATGCCGGAAGCGCTGGTGCAGCGCGAAGCACTCGAAGCGGTCGGAAAGCTCGCTTCCAAACGACACGCCAAAACCGTTCGCGACAAGCTCATGCAAAAAGTCCCGACCTTACAGGCCACGGTGCGTGACACTGCCGGGGAAGTAGTCAATCGCCTGACCGAAGAGTATGATTTACCGCCGCTCAACGTCGATCAGGAAGCCTACTTTGATACCCGGTTGTTGAAGTTTGACGATACCCAGTCGTTTGAGCAGGGAACCGGTCAATCCGGAGCTGCGGTGGCATCGGCGGCACAGCCGAAATTTCAAAACATCGAGGAATTCAAGAAAGGCGATCTGTGGATGGAACGCTTTCGCATCGACAGGGAGATCGGACGTGGCGCGATGGGCCGGGTCATGCTGGCTACCGACGAAATGGTTGGCGAATCGCTGATTTTGAAATTCATGCATCCCGAACTGACTGCCGAGGAATCGTCCCGCGAACGGTTCTTGCGCGAAGTCAAATACTCTCGCAGGGTCAGTCACCCCAACGTTATTCGCATCCACGATATGTTGTCCAGAGATAACCTGAGCGCGATATCCATGGAGTACTTCGAAAGCCGTGGAATCGACGAGTACCTGAAAGAAAGGCGATATTTTGAGCCTGAAGAAGGACTCGCAATCCTGCTGCAGGTCGCTAGAGGTATGACGGCGGCACATGATCAGGATGTTATCCATCGTGATCTGAAACCGAGTAATATTCTGATGAACTCCAAAGGGTTGGTGAAAGTCGTCGATTTTGGTATTGCTTCGGCATCGACTAATACCGATTCGACCCTGACCAAGGCAGGCTCAATTATCGGCACTCCCGCCTACCTGTCGCCGGAGCGCGCCAAAGGACTGGATGCCGATCACCGAAGCGATATCTACGCGCTTGGAATTATTGCCTATGGTATGTTCACCGGGCAACTCCCTTACACCGGAGAACCCATGTCGTTGTTGTTTCAGCACCTCGAAGGCAATGCCAAACCGGCGCATGAAGTTAAAAAGGAGATCGGTCCGCGCGTTAGCCTGCTGATTCAAAAAATGATGGCGGTAGAGATCGAGGACCGTTTGCAGACGATGGTAGATGTCGCAGACGCAATAATAGAAGTGCTGCAAAAATTACGTTAACGCGAAGGAATTACGCATGACAATTAAGGCCATTATCGAACAGAAACTAACAAGCGAATTTATAACCGACTACCTGCGAGTTGAAAATGAAAGTCATATGCATAATGTTGCACCCGGGTCGGAATCGCACTTCAAGGTTACAATCGTTAGCGATTCGTTCAAGGGCCAAATACTGATCAAGCGCCATCGCATGGTCAACAAAACCCTGCAACAGGAAATTCAGCAGATTCACGCACTGGCATTGCACACGCTGACACCGGAAGAGTGGCAGGTCCGCGGCGGTAGTGTCGCCGAGTCTCCGAAGTGCCGTGGTGGTGGTAAAAATCAGTAAACCGTCATCAAATGACTGGGCTAGATAACCCCGTGCCCTACCGGGTTGGTATTGTAGATGACGGAAAGTACCCGCACCAGATCAATATCGAGTCGCTCCGACAATAGTATTGCCTGTTGCATATATAAAGACATTTCGGTGTCGGGTTCAGGGGTGCAAATACCATAGGCGATCGTATTTTCAAACCCTTTCACCGGCAGGCACAGGGTTTGACCATCAAACCTCAGGCGTAGATCCCGATAAAAACCTTTAAACACATGATCGCTGTTGATCAACAGGTTATAGGCCAGGGCCCCGTGCCCGGTGAGGAGGCGATAGAGCCTGTTTATGGTTGCTTTCTCAAGTAGCCACAGGGGTGATTGCGAGCCGGTGAATATATCGACGAGAATCAGGTCGTAGCGCTGGTCGCAATGCATGATGAAACGAGCCGCATCATCGTAGACGTAGCTAAGCCCGGTTTGGGCGGGTGGCAGGATTGCTCTGTCTAGCAGTTGTTCGACGAGTTCGACATCGATGTCTACCGCGGTAATATCAGAGTCTGGATAGTGGTGTTTGAGAAAATGCAGCAATGAACCCGCCGCGGTGCCGAGCATTAGAATACGTTCGGGATCGGGAATGAAAAGCAGTACCGCCATCATAAATTCGAGGTTCTTGAGTGCCAGTTGCTGTGGGTTTTGCAAGTTGATTGCGCTTTGCAATACGTTATTGCCGCTGCGAAGTTCCAGTCGCCCGCGCGCGACAGTTACATTGATTTTGTTATAGGCCGTATCAATCTTGAAAAATTCGTTTTTATCTTTCATATTACACAAGTTAAAAAGATTATTACCGGGTCGGAACACTCGATGAGATTAACCAAACCATTGCTGATTACCAAGCTAAAAGCAACCGGGGTTCACTTGTTATTGAGCCTCTCAGTGTTTGTTTATCTGGCTTATCAGATCTATTTCAACTGGTATCCACAACCCTATTTTTCGGTCGATGGTGGTTGGCAGGGCATTCGACTCGTCGCTGCGGTAGACCTGGTCTTGGGCCCGGTCATCACTTTTTTGATATTTGACCTGAGCAAGAGCCGAAAAGAAATCGTATTCGACCTGATAACGATTGTAGTGATCCAGTTCGCGGCTCTAACCTACGGTGTCTATTTAACCTATACCCAGCGACCTGTGGCAATTGTTTTAATCGATGATTTTGTGATACCGGCAATCATGGAAGACTATGGGGGCAAGTTGAATTCGGTCGGAGATCTGAAACAGTTCAGTGTTGAAAAACCGCCTATCGTATACGCCCACTTTCCGCTGGACCGGGAAGCGATTGATGAAATCATGCGTATCAAGCGTGAAGATAAGGTGCCCGAGCACGCCCAACTCGGACTTTACCGGCCGCAGGCCGAGTTCAAGAAAGCGCTCCAGGCACGACAGATAGCGTTCATGTCGATTCTCGACCTACGGGATGATCGATCTGGATTCGATGCCTGGTTGCAACAACATCAGTTCGCTGAAGATGAGGTTTTGCTGGCGCCATTTAGTGGGCGCTATGATACTGTGTGGCTGGTATTCGATTTGGAAGGAAAATACCAGGCTTACTTTTTTTAACCCCCGTACTCTGGCGACTAAGTATCCACAAAACTGGATGTTAGAATATAAATTATTGATTCTCAGGGATGAATATTGGAAATTTGCCCATATTATAATAAAATCCCGGGCCTTTTTGTATGAGTTGATCATCCGGGTACGGGTGATCTAATGGAGATTTTGATGCCAATTTACGAATATGTATGCACCGGGTGCGGGCATGAGTTTGATACGCTGCAGAAATTGAGCGATGCACCGCTACGGGACTGTCCGGACTGCGAGCAGGAATCCCTGAAAAAGAAAATTTCTGCTCCAGGCTTCAGATTGAGCGGTTCGGGCTGGTATGAAACCGATTTCAAATCCACTAACCAGAAAAACCTGTCGAAAGGGGATAGTGGCGACAAGGATACTTCCCCTAAATCGGACAAGACATCGGACAAGACATCGGACAAGACATCCGGCAAAGCGGCAACCAAGCCTGATGTTAAGACGAAAACAGCAGGCAAAGAAGCCGCAGCCTGAAACCTGGGTTTCCACCAGGCCTTTGTCACTAAATCTAACCGGATCAGTCACTATGCGTACGCATTATTGCGGTGAGCTCAATCAACAGCAAATCGACCAGGTAATCGGCGTTTGTGGCTGGGTCAATCGTCGCCGCGATCATGGCGGGGTTATTTTTGTCGATCTGAGGGATAAAAAGGGAATGTTGCAGGTCGTGTTTGATCCAGATGATTCCGCCATGTTTGCCCGGGCCGAAACCCTGCGCAATGAATATGTTCTCCAGGTTGAAGGCAGATTACGCATTCGTCCGGAAGGCACTACGAATCCTGATATGGCGACCGGTGAAGTCGAGTTGCTGGCGCATAAGCTGGAAATTCTGAATACATCCGAAACCCCTCCATTCCAGCTCGATGAAGAAGATGTTCACGATGACAACCGTCTAAAATATCGCTATATCGATCTGCGCAGGCCGGAAATGCAGTATCGCATGCAGTTGCGAGCCCGGGTAACGCATTATCTGCGCAGCTGGCTGGAAGGTAACGAATTCCTCGATATCGAAACCCCGATGCTGACCAGGGCCACGCCCGAAGGTGCGCGTGATTACCTGGTGCCTAGTCGTACTCACCCGGGAGAATTTTTCGCATTACCGCAATCTCCTCAACTGTTCAAGCAGTTGCTGATGATGTCCGGAATGGATCGCTATTACCAGATCGTGCGTTGTTTTCGTGACGAGGATTTACGCGCCGATCGGCAGCCCGAGTTTACCCAGCTCGATATTGAAACTTCGTTCATGGACGAAGCAGGCATCATGGGGTTGATGGAAACAATGATGCGTGGATTGTTTTCCGAGCTACTCTCGGTCGAAGTCGATGATGTTTTTCCATGTATGTCCTGGACTGAAGCGATGGACCGATTCGGCTCGGATAAGCCTGATTTACGAATCAAAATGGAGTTACAAACGATTTCCGATGTGCTTGAAGACGTGGAATTCAAGGTATTTTCCGGCCCCGCCAAAGATCCACAGGGCAGGGTTGCGGCACTACGAGTGCCAGGCGGTAATGAACTGACGCGTAAAGAGATAGACGATTATACCGCTTACGTGGGGCGTTACGGCGCGCGTGGCCTTGCTTACATCAAATGTAACGACCTGTCACAGGGCCGGGAAGGCCTGCAGTCGCCTATTTTGAAATTTTTACCCGATGCGGCAATTCAGACGATTCTCGATCGCAGCGGCGCTGAATCCGGTGATCTGATTTTCTTTGGTGCCGACAAGGCGAGCGTGGTAAACGAATCACTGGGTGCACTGCGCATCAAAGTCGGACAGGATCGGGATATGGTCGAAGCGGGGTGGCGTTTTCTGTGGGTCGTGGATTTCCCGATGTTTGAACACGATCTGCGGGGGAATCGCTGGAATGCATTGCATCATCCGTTCACAGCCCCTGCCACCGACAATCCCGATCAGCTCGAAGCTGATCCGGGTGGAATGCTGTCACGTGCTTACGACATGGTTTTAAACGGCACTGAACTCGGTGGAGGCTCGGTGCGTATTCACAGCATGGAAATGCAGCAACGTGTTTTCAAATTGCTCGGAATCGAGGAACAGGAAGCCGAACAGAAGTTTGGCTTTCTGCTGACTGCCCTGAAGTATGGTTGCCCTCCGCATGGGGGTATCGCCTTTGGTCTCGACCGGTTGGTGATGCTGATGGCCGGTGCAACTTCGATTCGAGATGTGATGGCCTTCCCTAAGACCCAGACCGCATCATGCCTGCTGACCCAGGCTCCCGCAGCAGTGAGTGAGCGACAGTTGCGCGAGCTTGCAATTCGATTACGCAAGCCACATACGGAGAGTTAGCACGATTGGCAGTTGCGACGGCAGGTGGTAGAATTTTCGAATCGCCCGACAAATAGAAAGAATCATGGCTGCTACTGCAATTGATCTGCAACCTTATGCCTCGCTTAACGATGAGGATTGTGACAAGCGTATCATCCGTGCCCGGCAGGCACTCGGTGATCGTGTCGTTATACTCGGTCATCATTACCAGCGTGACGAGATTTTCAAACACGCCGACTATTCCGGAGATTCGTTGAAGCTGTCGCGCCAGGCAGCTGATTCCAGCGCCGAGTATATTGTCTTTTGCGGGGTGCACTTCATGGCCGAAGTTGCCGACATTATTTCGCGCCCTGAACAGGTTTCCATTTTGCCTGATTTGTCAGCTGGTTGCGCGATGGCCGATATGGCCGATCTAGAACAGGTGCAACGCGCCTGGGATGAACTAAATTCAGTGCTGAACGCTGACGAGTATATTACCCCGGTTACCTATATAAACTCTGCGGCTAATTTAAAATCGTTTTGCGGTCGACACGGCGGTATCGTCTGTACTTCGACCAACGCGCAAAAAATACTCGACTGGTCGTTTGCTCGGCGCGAGAAAGTATTATTTTTCCCGGATCAGCACCTCGGTCGAAACACCGGCTACAAGATGGGGATACCGCTTGAGGAAATGGTGGTCTGGGACTATGACCTGCCGATGGGCGGTCTTAGCGCGGAGCAGATTAAAGCCGCAAAAATGATTCTCTGGAAAGGATTTTGTTCAGTGCACCAGATGTTTAAACCGGAACAAATTGATAATTTTCGGCATGATTTTCCACAGGGCAGGGTTATTTCACATCCCGAAGCCAGTTTCGAAGTCTGCCAGATGTCGGATTATGTCGGATCAACCGAGTACATTATCAAAACCATTACCGAAGCTGAAGCCGATACCCAATGGCTGGTCGGCACCGAGTTGAACCTGGTTAATCGACTGCACCAGACCTTGGCATCTGAAAACAAGACCGTGCAATTCATGTCTCCAATGGTTTGCATGTGCTCGACCATGTTTCGTATCGATCCCCAGCATCTCGCCTGGGTGCTGGAGAACCTGGTTGAAGGCAATATCGTCAATCAAATCTCGGTGCCTGAAGACGTTGCCGATAGTGCTCGTAGCGCGCTGCAGCGCATGCTGGATATTTAAAGCATCTTCACATTCAGGGTAGTCGATAAAAGGCCCGGTTAATGGCAAGCGAAGAAAATGCATATACCTTTACGACTGCCGCTACCCGATATATCAGACTGGGGAATCTTCCTGACGCTGGTCTGAAACTGTGGCGTGGTGATTGCCTGCCCGAGGTGACGCTTGCCTATGAAACCTGGGGTGAACTGTCTGCCGCCGCGGATAACGCAATTCTGATTTTTACCGGGCTTTCACCCAGTGCGCATGCGGCGTCCTCGGCAAAGGATCCATCACCCGGATGGTGGGAATACATGATCGGCGCTGGCAAGGCGATCGATACTGATCGCTTTTACGTGGTTTGTGCCAATACCCTGGGAGGGTGTTACGGCAGTACGGGTCCGGCGTCGGTCAATCCGGAAACCGGTGAAAGTTATGGAGCCGAATTTCCAGACCTGACGGTAGAGGATATTGCCAGTTCCGGTTATTACCTGATGCGTGAACTCGGAATTGAAAATTTACATGCCGCGGTGGGTTCGTCGATGGGTGGCATGGCTTGCATCGCATACGCGATGCAGTATCCAGGTAAAATTGATTACCTGGTATCGATATCCGCGGCTACCCGGGCACTACCACTGACAATTGCAATGCGCTCATTGCAGCGTGAAATTATTCGCAGCGATCCCGCCTGGAATCAGGGGCACTATTCCGATGACAACAAACCACTGCTTGGAATGTCGCTGGCGCGTAAACTCGGACTGGTGTCCTATCGAGCCGCGGACGAATGGAATTCGAAGTTTGATCGTAGCCGTATCGCCCCGGAAAAACTGACCGGTAAGCGCTTCGAACACGAATTCGAAATCGAAAATTATCTCGAGTACAACGCACAAAAGTTTGTCGATAGCTTTGACCCGAATAGTTATTTATACCTGTCGCGAGCAATGGACTGGTTTGACATCGCCGAGCATGGGGACTCGATTGGCGACGGCATGTCAAAGCTCAAGGTTAAAAAAGCTCTGGTCATCGGAGTGACTACCGATATTCTGTTCCCGGCCCGACAACAGCGAGAGATTGCCGATGTCATGCGTGATACCGGCACCGATGTGGACTACGTTGAAATAGATTCGGTCAATGGTCACGATGCTTTCCTGATCGATGACGAACATTTTACCCCGGTCGTTAAAAAGTTCCTCAACCAATCGGTCAAGTAAAAACTCAGAGGGTTTCGACGCCTGGGGATTTAGGTTTTTTTGCCGCCGGGATCAATTCGTTTTCAACCAGTTGCTGGTAGCCATGTACCGCGTTGCGGGTTGTGGTCTTGCAGTAATAGAGTGCGTTGTCGGCCTGGCCGATCAATTCGTCCATGGAGATACTTTTGTCGAAGCGGGTATATCCGATGCTGACGGTAACCTGCTCCACATTCGGAAAGTCATATCTGGCGATTTTTCCCCTGAAACGTTCCAGCGTTTGCAGCGCCTGATCGGGGGTGATGTCCATTAGCACCATTGCAAATTCTTCGCCGCCATAACGAAACAGCAAGTCATTTTCACGGAATGAATCGGTCATTTGCTGCGCCAGCAGCAGCAGTACCTCGTCGCCGAACAAGTGCCCGAGGCTGTCATTGATGGATTTGAAGTGGTCGATATCGAGCATCACGAAAATCGTAGGTGAAAAATTTATTGCGCGGCGCTGGTAGTTACCCGGCCGCTCGAGTAGCTGCAATAACTTTTCATTGAAGGCTCGACGATTGTAAAGACCGGTTAACGCGTCACGATAAGTTCCCTGCAGCATCTGCAACTGGTGGCAATAGAAATGAAACAGAAACTGTAAGTATTCTTCCTCGATTAACCTGTCCGGATCGCTGGACTTTACCAGCAGCACAAAATGTTTGCTGGTTAACGGTTTGTAGCTGCAGAACCAACCCTTGATGTCACTATCGTAGTACCAGCTTCCCAGGTCGCCGGCCCCGAATCGGTGTTTCAGGGTATCGAGAATTTGGCCGGAAATATTTTGATCGAGCCCACCGCTCCGGGTCAGGCGATTCCAGCACTTATCGAAATGCTCAAAAACCTCGATCTCGATTTTATCGGCATATCCCGGCGCAATCTGTTGCTGGAAAGCTTCATACAATAACTCGGGATCGTTAATCTTTGCGAGCGCGTAGAAAGAATAGTATCTGCATTCGGCCATAATGCTCTTTTACCCTGATTCGTGAATCTGGGTCAACGCTCGAGGTATTGCAGTTTATCGGCGACACCCTCCCATTCGACGGCATCGTCAGGGGCTGGTTTACTGGCGGTAATGACCGGCCAGGTCAACGACAGCTCCTCATTCAGCTCGAGGAATTTTTCCTGCCCTTCGGGGATGTCGTCTTCCGAGACTATCGCCTCGATGGGGCACTCAGGTTCGCAAAGCGTGCAGTCGATGCACTCCTCGGGATCGATGACCAAAAAGTTGGGGCCCTCGTGAAAACAGTCGACCGGGCATACATCGACACAGTCCATGTACTTGCACTTGATGCAATTTTCGAGTACGACAAATGTCATTGCTACCTCTGGGTTACTCCGTTTGAAGGGGCTAGGAGTCTGTCGGACTTAGGATAAATCTACTGCGGAAAAGCATTTTGGCCAGATTTTCCTATCCAATTCGTTGAATATGAGTGACTATTCGCCTCATTCGATAGAAAAATCTGACTCAAAATGCCTTTCCCTCGCTAC
>CAZAVY010000027.1:0-34163 GCA_964488685.1 uncultured Gammaproteobacteria bacterium | reverse complement strand
TTCATAAACCTGCCCGCGCCCTTGCTTGACCTTTGTTTCCTCAGGAACCTTGCTCCGTCGGCCGGATCCATTGGTCCGACACTTCTTCGGAAAATCTCCTGAGAAAACAAAGTCCTGCGCAATCATCGCGGCAGTTCATGAAATGTCCGGGCTAGACCCCTGGCTCTATTCCGTAGTCCGTTCCAGCTCCTTGAGCCGGGCTTCGATTGTCTCCAGTTTTTCCCGGGTACGTGCCAGTACCCGGGTCTGGATATCAAACTCTTCGCGACTCACCATTTCATAGTTTGCCAGTTGCTGCTGCAGCAGGCTTTTCAGGCGTGCGTCGAAATCAGATTTCACCTGTTGCAATCCCGGCGGTAGCAATTCGTTAATCTTTTCTGACAGCCGATTGATGGTTTGATTGTTTATCATTTATGACCTAATTTGGTGCGTAATATTAAGTAATTGCATAGTTATGGTGCAAAACCGCATTCTTTCAGCCAATTTTAACCAATATTTGCTTGCTTGCCCAGAGTAGTCAGAATTTAGCCCGAGATTAATGCGGAGAATTACTCATGAAAATCATTACAGCGATTATCAAGCCGTTCAAGCTCGATGACGTTCGCCAGGCACTCGGAGATATCGGGGTGCAGGGGTTGACTGTCTCGGAGGTGAAGGGCTTTGGTCGGCAAAAAGGTCATACCGAACTTTATCGGGGTGCGGAATACGTGGTTGACTTTTTACCCAAGGTAAAACTCGAAGTCGCCATCGATGACGATCTGGTTGACCAGGCTGTCGAGGCGATAACCACCAGTTCCAACACCGGCAAAATCGGTGACGGCAAAATTTTTATTACCGCCCTTGAACAGGTTATCCGTATTCGTACGGGTGAATCTGGTTCGGCAGCACTTTAGGAGGACAGCATGGAAAACCAGATTTTTCAATTACAATACGCACTCGATACATTCTACTTTCTCGTTTGCGGGGCGTTCGTGATGTGGATGGCTGCCGGCTTCGCGATGCTTGAAGCCGGGTTGGTGCGCTCCAAGAACACGACCGAAATCCTGACCAAGAATATCGTCCTGTTTGCAGTGGCCTGCATCATGTACATGGTGGTCGGTTACGACATCATGTATGGCGGTGGCCTCTTTCTGGACGGTATCGCTGGAAACGAAACTCTCGTCGATGACGCGCTTGCCGCCTCGGTAGAGGCCGGCTTCGAAGGTAGTTCGGTATATTCAGCACCTTCCGACTTTTTCTTCCAGGTGGTTTTTGTAGCGACTGCGATGTCGATCGTATCCGGTGCGGTTGCCGAGCGAATGAAGCTGTGGGCGTTTGTGGTCTTCGCGGTGGCGATGACGGCAGTTATATACCCGCTCGAAGGTTACTGGACATGGGGTGGTGGCAGTGTATTCGGTTGGTATAGCCTTGCTGACGATTTCGGATTTTCAGATTTCGCCGGTTCCGGTATCGTGCACATGGCAGGTGCCACCGCCGCACTCGCCGGTGTGCTATTACTCGGCGCACGCAAGGGTAAGTACGGCAAAAATGGTCGCATAAACGCAATCCCCGGAGCCAATCTACCGCTCGCCACGCTGGGAACTTTCATCCTCTGGATGGGGTGGTTTGGATTCAACGGCGGCTCGGTGCTGAAGCTCGGTGATATCGCCAGCTCCAATACGGTCGCCATGGTGTTCCTGAACACCAATACAGCGGCTGCGGGTGGCGTCGTCGCCGCATTACTGCTGGCGCGTTTCCTGTTCGGCAAGGCGGATTTGACCATGGCGCTAAATGGTGCACTCGCCGGCCTGGTCGCCATTACCGCTGAGCCATCGACCCCGACGGCGCTGACTGCAACGCTGATTGGTGCAGTCGGGGGAGTAATCGTGGTGTTCTCAATCCTCATGCTCGACAAGCTCCGGATCGATGATCCGGTAGGCGCGATCTCGGTCCATGGTGTGGTCGGGTTGTGGGGCCTGCTGGCGGTGCCGCTGACCAACGATGGTGCGAGCCTGGTGGGTCAGCTGGTTGGTGCACTGACCATATTCGTATGGGTCTTCGTGGCTAGTTCCGTGGTCTGGTTTGTACTTAAGAAAACCATGGGAATTCGTGTAAGCGAAGAGGAAGAGTACGAAGGTGTCGATCTGTCCGAATGTGGAATGGAAGCCTATCCGGAGTTTACCCGCGCCACCAGTTAGCTTGCTTGAACCGGGGCCGGCAAATCTGCCGGCCCATTTTTCATTGTGATAATATGACCCTTGCTTAAATAATATCCGTTTGCCATGTTGTGCCATATTTATCGCAGCAAGCGAAAATTCGATACCTATCTATACCTGGTCGAAAAAGATGACTTTTCGATTATTCCCGGGGATCTGTTACAGGTCTTCGGTGAACCTGAATTCAGTTTTAGTTTCGAGCTGACGCGGGAGCGTGAACTCGCCAGGGAAGATACCGGTGTAGTACTTGAAAATCTCGAGAAGCGGGGCTACCACCTGCAATTCCAAAATGACCTCCTGGTAGAGCAAATGCTCGCGATCAGGGAACTGAACTGAATTTGCCCGGGTGCTATCGTTTACTCGATGTTTCCAGCAGCGCCGGGATCCGGTTTAACCGGGTTTTCGGATATTTCCGATAGTAAATGGCAATAACCATCGGCGAACTATTTCCACGCATCGTCGCTGAAAATTTCATCCAGCCGGGCCTGGCGACGAACAGTGCGCTGGTTATTGTCTTCGACGAGCTCGTCGCCTGATATCTACATTATCTGAACCTGGTTGCTCAAGTTTATTAGATTGCAACAACGCGTCGAAAGCAGGATTAAGCCGCAGCCTGGTCATGGTGTTACCATCGGTCCCGGAGTGCGTAGTAGGACATTCCCAGCACCAACCCCGGCCAGCGCAGTAAATCACCACCCGGAAAATTCCAGCTCGGAATGGTGCCGAACAAATCAATTTTTTCTGCCTCGCCAGCCATCGCGTTGGCAATCAGCTTGCCTGCCAGGGTCGCCATGGCATCCCCCTGCCCGGAGTATCCGTGCGCATAATTAAGTGTTATATTTGCCCAGTCGTCCGAAATCCGGCATCCGATTCAGCGTAACTGCAAGCGTTCCACCCCAGGCAAAGTCAACGCGCGTTTCCGCCAGCTGTGGGTAAACCTGCAGCATCGGCTTACGCACGAAGTTGGCGATATCGCCCGGAAAATTCCGGCGGTAATTTTCACCGCCACCGAACAGTAAACGTTTGTCGGCTGACAGATGATAGTAGTTAACTACGAATCGTGAATCAGCGATTGTAACGTCGCGCGGATTGATTTCCTTCGATAGAGGATCGGTTAACGGCTCGGTAGCGATGATAAAATTATTGATCGGCATGATCTTGGCGGACACACGACGCTCGAGCTTGCCGAGGTAGCCATTGCAGGCGAGTACGATACTGTTTGCCTCTATCACACCCCGGTTGGTAAAGATCCGATTCGGGTGATAGTAGGAGTTCGGGTAACTGTCAGTTTCGCTGCAATCCTGAACCAGCTTAAAAGGCATAACACCGGATTCAGGCAATCGCTTTTTGAGCCAGGTCGAGACACTGCCAGGCACGCTCGAAAAAAACATCGATGTCCGCCGCTTGTATTACCAGGGGCGGTGAAACGATCATCGTATCACCGACCGCGCGCATCACCAGGTTATTCTCGAAGCAAAAATCACGACAGATACCGCCAACGCCGACCTTCTTGTCGAACTTGATGTAGTTGTCTTTGTCCTTGACGAGTTCAAGCGCACCGAGCATACCGATACCACGGACCTCACCTACGAGCGGGTGATCACCCAGTTCACGCAAGCGCATTTGAAAATAAGGGGCGGTCGTTTCGCGCACGGTCTGGACGATATTTTCGCGCATCATCAGCCTGATGTTTGCAATCGCCACCGCTGCACACACCGGGTGGCCCGAGTAGGTGTAGCCATGGTTGAAGTCGCCGCCCTGGCTGACCAGTACATCCATGATTTTATCGGCAACCATGACGCCACCGATCGGCAGGTAGCCGGATGAAAGACCTTTCGCAATTGGCATTAGGTCGGGTTTTAAATCGTAGTAGTTGCTGCCAAACCACTCACCGGTACGGCCGAATCCACAAATCACTTCGTCTGCAATCAGCAGGATGCCATAGTGTTCACAAATCTTTTTTACTTGCGGCCAGTAGCTGTCAGGTGGCACGATAACCCCGCCGGCACCCTGGATCGGTTCGGCGATAAATGCCGCGACCCGGTCAACTCCAAGTTCCTCTATCTTGTCGGCGATCGACTGGGCCGCCTGGCGACCAAATGCTTCGCGATCGAGTTCGGTACCTGATTCACAACGTTTGGCGAACCAGTTGGGTTGATCGACATGAACGATATCCGGAATCACGCCACCCTGGGCATGCATCTCTTCCATCCCACCCAGACTGGATGCGGCAATGGTGCTGCCGTGGTAAGAATTCCGGCGGCTGATAACGACGCGTTTTTCAGGTTTGCCTAAAAGGTCCCAGTAGCGCCACACCATGCGCAGTACGGTATCGTTGGCTTCGGATCCGGAACTGGTGAAGAACGCGTGGTTTATATGAGCCGGTGTAACCTCGGCAAGCAGTGCCGAGAGTTCGGCCGCTGGCGGGGTCGAGGTTTTGAAAAATGCGTTGTAGTAGGGCAGTTGTTGAATCTGCGCAGTCACCGCATCAATCAATTCCTGTTGCCCGTAACCCATGTTGACGCACCATAGGCCGGCCATCATATCGAGTAGTTCGTTGCCGTCCGAATCGGTCAGGTATACGCCCTTTGCCGTTTCGATAATGCGCGCCGGTTTTTGCAGCAGATCATTCGGATTGGTAAACGGGTGTAAGTGATGAGCACCATCCAGGCTTTGCCATTTTTCGGTATTGCTCATATCCGTTGCGGTTGCTTGGGTCATAGTGATCACCTCAGACTTTTAACAGTAAGTGTTCCCGTTCCCAGGGACTGATTACATTGAGAAAATTATCGAATTCAACTTCCTTGACGCCAACGTATACATCGATGAAAGCATCGCTGAGAATTTCGCGCAGCTGCTTGCAATCGGCAAGGCGTTGTAATGAATCGTACCAGTGCCTCGAGAGTTGAATGGGTTCTTCGTAAGCGCTGCCTTCGAGCGCATCGGTTGGTTTTATCCCCTGTTTCATGCCGATGTAACCACAGGCAAGCGAGGTTGCGATTGCCAGATAAGGGTTTACATCAGCGGACGCGATACGATTTTCAACGCGCATCGATTTGGGGTTGTTTTCGGGGATTCGAAATCCAGTGGTGCGGTTATCGTAACCCCAGTGAAAATTGATTGGCGCGGACATCTCCTTGATGATGCGGCGGTAAGAATTGACATAGGGCGTCATCAACGCCATGGCTTCAGGCAGGAACTGCTGCAATCCGGCGATATGGCTGAGCAGGAGCTCATTGGGGTTGCCTTCAGGCGTGGAAAAAATATTTTCCCCCGATTCCAGATTTTCGACGCTTTGATGAATATGCATCGCGCTGCCGGGTTGCGCTTGCATCGGCTTGGCCATAAAGGTGGCATACAGGTCGTGACGCAGTGCTGCCTCACGTACCGTGCGCTTGAACAGGAAGGCCTGATCGGCCAATTCCAGCGGGTCACCGTGCAGCAGGTTGATCTCCATCTGGCCCATACCTTCCTCGTGAATCAAGGTATCGATTTCGAGGCCCTGGCTCTCGCTGAAATCGTACAAATCGTCAAGCATCGGGTCGAATTCGTTGATCGCATCGATGTTGAATGATTGCCCCCTGTGTTCGGTTCTGCCGGTGCGCCCGATTGGCGGTAACAGTGGATTCTTCGGGTCCAGGTTTGGCTGTAACAGGTAAATTTCGAGCTCAGGCGCGACTACGGGTTTCCATCCCTCGGCGCGATAAAACTCGAGGACTCGGCGTAAAACCTGGCGCGGCGAAAACTCGATCGGGTTGCCTTCCATGTCGAAACAATCATGGATTACCTGTGCCGAGGGTTCCCGCGCCCAGGGTAGCAACCGAATCGTGTAGGGATCTGGTTGTAAGACCATATCTGCGTCTAACGGATTAATCCGATCCGTGAGTTCAGGATAATCTCCCGCCACCGATTGCTTGAAAATTGACTGCGGCATGCGCAGGGTCGTGGCATCGGTGAATTTTGAGGCGGGCATAATCTTGCCGCGCGCCGCGCCCGCGAGGTCGGGGACGATACATTCCACCTCGGTGATCTTATGTTGGTCAATCCAGCCTTTCATTTATGTCGATGCAGTTTTACGTCATTTACCGCTAAATATATAGCGCCGGAAAAGCCCGGTTCATGCTATCGAGAATAGTTGAAAAATTGCGAAGCACATAATTGTGATCACAAAAATATCTAATGTCAATTACCGTGCCCAACTCATTACCGGGCATTTGTTATCGCTACGATTGACAGGTGGTTTGGCAACGGGTTAGCCTGCAGCGATAGGCCGTAAACCGGTAATTCCAGGTGGATAAAACATGACAGATCAGTTCAGTTTACGCACCCGCAAGTCTGGCGGCGCTACCAAGGCCCTGCATGACTGGGGCGTAGATTGCGAGTACGATGTATTACGTGACGTGTTGCTTGGCCCGGCCGATAACTACCGGCGGCTGGAAACCAGTTCGGTATCCAGGAAGAGCATTCGCCGAAATTACCAATTCGATGCCGAGGTCGCCCGGCGACAGCACGCGGAAATGGTCGCGGCCTATGAGCCGGCGGATGTCCAGGTGCATATGCATGCACCGGATCCGGTGTTGCCATACCAGATCTCTGCGCGTGATTCATCGGTGATGACGCCATTTGGGGCGATTATTACCAGCATGGCGAACTGGCGGCGGCGGGGTGAAAATTTCCCCGCGATCGAGACTTACCAGCGACTCGGCATTCCGATTTATGACTATGTCACCGCGGGTGCATTTGAAGGCGGTGATTTCAACGTGATCGAGCCAGGCACGGTTTTAATCGGCTGGGAAGGCGATGAAGGGCGCAGCCAGGAACAGTCGGCGCTGAAGCTGAAAGGCTGGTTCGAAGCCGAAGGCTGGGGGGTCATGCTGACCGACCTCGATCCGTTTTACATGCACATCGATCTGATGGTGGTAATGCTGGCACCGAAACTGGCCGAGGTCTGTCTCGAATTCACCGATCCCGATATAGTCGACTGGCTCGAATCAAAACAGATCGAAATCATTTCGGTGCCGTTTCAGGATACGCTGGATCTGGGTTGCAACGTGGTCGCACTGGGTAACGATCGGGTATTACTACCCGAAAAGAGTCAAGTGCTGAAAGAGAAAGTACGCGGATACGGACTCGAGGTTTTCGATCCCGATGTATCGATGATTACCCCTGGCGGTGGCGGGGTGCATTGCATGTGTCAGGCTCTGCGCCGCGATCCGGGTTAACAAAAGTCATCCCCGCGAAAGCGAGGGTCTTGCAAGTTTTCGCAGAAATTCAAGGAGTCTGACCCCTTGATTCCGAAGGAGTCTGACCCCTTGATTCCGCTTGATTCCGGGAGTCTGACCCCTTGATTCCGGTCAGCGCGGCATCGCGACGCTCTCGTGACGAATTGAGGTGATAAATGCAGGCCAGAGATCCGAAATACGATGTTTTATTCGAGCCGATAAAAATCGGGCCGGTCACTGCGCCCAACCGGTTTTTCCAGGTACCGCACTGCAATGTTCTGGGGCATGGGCGTCCGCGCGCCGAGGCCGCTAACCGGGCGGTCAAGGCCGAGGGTGGCTGGGGGGTGGTCTGTACCCAGGAAGTTGAAATTCACCCGAGTGCGGATATTTCACCGAGTATCGAGGGTCGCATCTGGGATGACCGCGATATCCCGCAGCATCGATTGATGACCGATGCGGTACACGAGCATGGCGCACTCGCCGGCATCGAGCTATGTTACAACGCCAGCCATGCGCCAAATCTCTATAGCCGAATTGCGCCGATGTCACCGAGTGCGACCGTGGTGCATGGGGTATACCCGATCCAGGCGCGCGCGATGAACAAGCGCGATATCGCCGATGTGCGACGCTGGCACGTGGAGGCGGCGAGACGTTCGAAACTGGCCGGATACGATATCGTCTATGTATATGCCGGACACGATATGACCCTGTTGCAGCATTTTTTTAAAATGCAATACAACCAGCGCGGGGA
Organism: uncultured Gammaproteobacteria bacterium; assembly: GCA_964488685.1. GTDB lineage: Bacteria > Pseudomonadota > Gammaproteobacteria. The sequence goes on along the minus strand of CAZAVY010000027.1, from coordinate 25,995 downwards.
TGAATACGGCGGCAGCCTCGAAAACAGGGTCAGACTCACTCGTGAAATTTTGACAGAGGTTAAAGAAGCCGTCGGCGACGAATGCGCAATCGCATTTCGTTTTGCGGCCGATGAACTAAAAGGGCCGGACGGATTACAATGGGAAAACGAAGGGCGCGATATCGTCGGCATGCTGGCTGAAATTCCGGACCTGTGGGATGTGAATGTGAGTGGTTGGGACAATGATTCAGCGACGGCCCGGTTTGAGCCCAACGAAGGATACCAGGAACCTTACACCGCCTTTGTTAAAACGCTGACCAGCAAACCGGTGGTCGGGGTCGGACGTTTCACTTCGGCGGATGCGATGGTTTCACAAATTAAACGCGGCGTACTCGACCTGATCGGCGCAGCGCGGCCCTCGATAGCCGATCCGTTTTTACCGCGCAAAATCGATGAGGGACGCATCGATGATATCCGTGAATGCATCGGCTGTAATATTTGCGTGGCCCAGGACATGATGGCAGCCCCGATCCGCTGTACCCAGAATCCGACCCAGGGGGAAGAGTGGAAGCAGAACTGGCATCCGGAAAATATCGAGGCATCCGTAAGCGATGAACCGGTACTGGTGGTTGGGTCTGGCCCCGCCGGTCTCGAATCGGCATTGCAACTCGCCAATCGCGGTTACGCCGTCACGCTTGCCGAGGCTTCAGAATCACTGGGTGGCAGAATTTCCCGTGAGTGCCAATTGCCCGGCATGGCGAGTTACGCGCGGGTACGCGACTATCGTGATAACCAGATAAGGCGAAAGCCCAACATCGAGATTTACCTCGACAATCGGTTGAACTCAGAAAATATCGTCGCACTCGAAATACCCCATGTATTAATAGCAACCGGCGCACACTGGCGCCGCGACGGCACCGGCCGGCAACACGCTTTCCCGATCGATGGCCTGGATCGGATTCAAGTATTGACCCCGGATGACGTAATGGCCGGTGCCGAAATATCGGGCAGGGTAATGATCTATGACGATGACCATTACTTCATGGGTAGTACCCTGGCTGAACTTTGCCATAACAAGGGGCATGAGGTTTGCCTGGTTACGCCGCAATCGAAAGTTTCGATCTGGACCGTGAACACGCTGGAACAGGAAAAGATTCAGGCGCGATTACTCGAACTTGGGGTGGGGATAGTCGTGTCACATGAACTGTCGCAAGTCATGGCAGGCAAAGCTACGCTTGCAAACGTGTTTCTGAATGAGCGTCAGCGGAATCTGGATTTCGATACGCTTATCATGGTGACTTCACGCGCGCCGGACGATGAACTATTTCAGGCCTTGCAGGGGCATGAACAGCAATTCAAAACCCTGCGTGCGATTGGCGATTGCAATGCGCCGGGAACCGTAGCAGCAGCGGTTTACGATGGCCACGCAGCCGCGCGTTATCTGGAATCAGGGCAGGATATTTATGCACCCTTGTTCCGACGCGAAATGCCTGAGCTGGACTAAGTTTCAACAAAATCAAGGGGTCAAATCAAGGGGTCAGACTCCTTGATATTGGAGTTGGCCCAGAATGAATAAATGGGGAAGGCGTATCATAATGAGGGTTACTTGTTGTCATTGTCAACCAGTGCGAGAACCAATCGCATTGTTGTGAGTTTATTTCAAGGAGTCTGACCCCTTGATTTTGCGAGCGCTAATAAAATTTTCATAGGCGGCGATTTCCGCGCTGCGATGGCGGCAGTAAATCTCGATAAAATCGCGTCCCATGGTGTGCATCAGGGCCTTGCTGGCAAGCGATGCCGCGAGCGCCCTGGCCATATCCAGTGGCAGCTTCCGGTCGTGCCCGGTGATTCCTTCGGTAGTGGCTTTACCCGGATCTAGTTTGTTTTTGATGCCATGCAACATGCCCGCCAGGGTAACTGCCATTGTCAGGTAAGGGTTGGCGTCGGCGCCGGGCACTCTATTTTCGACCCGCCATGCACCCTGCTTGGCGAGGGGAATTCGAAACGCGACAGTACGGTTTTCATTGCCCCAGGTCAGGCTTATCGGGGCGCAGTTGAGACCTCCACGATAGCGGCGATAGGAATAGATGTTTGGCGCCCAGATCGACATTGCCGCCGGCATCGTGGCGAGTAAACCGCCGATGGCATGATGCAGTCTCGCATGCGCCCTGTTGCCGCTGGAAAATACATTTTTGCCGTTGCTGTCAACCAGACTGATATGCATATGCAGGCCGTTACCCGCGTGTTCGAGCATCGGTTTGGCGATAAAACTGGCGCATATACCATGCTTCTTGGGGACTTCGATGACAATACGCTTGAACAAACAGGTTTCGTCAGCCGCCCTTAGAACATCGCTATGATGGTTGAAATTGATTTCGAATTGACCCGGGCCGAGCTCCGATGAAATTGCACCGGTATCGATACCCTGCATTTGGCAAGCCTGGAGAATGTCGTCGATTATCGTTTCGAAGTCACCAAGCCGGGTGGTCGACAATACCGTTGCGGTATCGGTTCGACCCGTTTTCGGATTACGCGCGACCTGTAACAAGCCGTTAGTGTCTCGCTGTGCCTCGAATAGGTAGAATTCGAGTTCGAAGGCGACCATAGGTCGCCATTTTTTGGCGGCGAAAGCTTCAACCACTTTTTGCAATACCCGACGCGGTTCGAAAAATGCCGGCTCGGCGCCACTGCAAGTGGTTGCCAGTATCTGGGCCCGCGCCCGGTTACCCCAGTCGTTGCGGCATAAACTGCCGGGCACCAGGTAAAAATGCCCGTCCGGGTCACCGTCGTCAATACCATAATAAAGACCATCCAGCGGTTCGCCGAGCGTGTTTAACAAAAACATGGAGGCCGGCAGCGCAAGGCCTTCCTTTGCAAAAGAGGGCAGTTTGTCGATCGGGTAGCGCTTGCCGAAAAAATGTCCGCAGAGCTCAGTGACCAACACCTCGAATTGTTTAATCCCGGGGTTGGCTTTGATGAATGCGTTGATCTCGCGCGAGAGTTTACTCCGGAATTGAGGTTTCATTGATTCAGTTGCGGCTCTTGTATTGTTTTTTGTGATCACGCTGTAACTCGATTGGAGACTGTCTTAAGTCGTGTCAGGTTTTACAGGTTAGCGGATACCTGAGCGCTAAATTTATCAGGAGCCTGCCCTCAGGCGACTCCCTGGAAGTATTCATTTATGCCGTCAATTGTTTTGAGCGATGCTATTCCGTCTCGAATATCGGCTTCGATAGCGCGGCGTAAAGCAAACGAATTCTTCTGCTTCAATGCCTCGATCGCTTCCACATGGTGATCGACCCGGTAATTTTTTTCCAGCTTGCTGATCGCGATCCTGGAAAAAGGTCCGAGCTGCAGCCACAGGCTTTCTATCAGTGGTATTGATATCTGGAATGGGTTGACGAGGTATAAACGGCGATGAAACTCCTGGTTAACCAGGCTGATATTATCGATGTCATGATGCGCTACGGCGATATCGATACGGGCGTCGATTTTTTCTAGAATTTCGATATCCTGTTGTTTTATGTAGGGTAATGCACCTTCCGCGGCATGGGTTTCGAGCAATATCCGTAACTCGCAAAGTTCGCTGAATTTTTCCGCGGTCATGGTCGGCACGATGACGCGGCGATTGTTTTTGACCTCGACCGCGCCTTCACATGCGAGTCGATGCAATGCCTCGCGTACCGGCATCGGGCTGACCTTCAGAATTTCGGCAAGACCGCGGATGGTCAGGGGATTACCCGGTTCGATGCGGCCACATAGCAGGTTGTTGCGCAATAACCGGTAAACCCACTGGTGGGTTGTCAGGTCATCCGATTTATCGATCATTATGAGTTTTAGATCTTTCGGATCACTCGATCTCATTGGTTGATGTCTCAGGTCAAAACTGTCAAATATTTAATCACAATTACGACCTTATCACCTAATAACACTGTTGCCAGGCAATTTCACTATTCGATAGAATTACGATTTCGTTTATGTGTTAGGTATGTGCATTCTCATTCGTGATAAAATAGTGGTGATGTTTTGTTCCAGCGATCAGGAAATTAACTCATGAAAATCGGAATCCTTGTAAGCGGGCTGTTGCGTGAAGAAATGGCCGCTCAATTCGATTCCTACCCGGTTATGTTTGAACGCTTTCTGGGAGCCTCCGGGCGAGCATTCGAATTTGAGTCGTTTAACGTTATAGGCGGTGAAATGCCGTCGTCAACCGAAGACTGTGACGGTTGGTTGATCACCGGCTCCAGGCATGGCGTTTATGACCAGCTCGACTGGATGTTCCCATTACAGGATTTTATCCGGGAACTGGCAGGCACTGAAATTCCGCTGATCGGCGTTTGCTTTGGACATCAGCTTATTGCCCAGGCCCTGGGTGGTGAAGTGGTGAAATCAGAAAAGGGTTGGGGTGTCGGGTTGCATCGGTACCGCATTGAACAGTCCCATTCCTGGATGGGGGCCAGTTCGGAACAGGTCGGGATATATGCATTCCACCAGGACCAGGTGGTAAAATGCCCGGGATTGGCGGAAGTATTCGCAAGCTCCGATTTTTGTCCATTTGCCGGGCTTAGCTATGGAGACACGATTATCAGTGTGCAGGCGCATCCGGAGTTTGAAGAAAACTACGAAACCGCGTTGCTGCATACCCTGGGTGGGGAGCTGGTACCGGAAATGGTAGCCCAACAGGCGCTTGATTCAATGGCCCGGGGCAGCAAGGTCGATAGGCAAATGCTGGCAAACTGGTTTGCCGAGTTTTTCCGGTCACGGCAACGCAAACCGCAAATCAGCGATGCACTATAGATTGTGCCTGAATCGGTTTCTCCAACTGTGTTGCAAGAAAATCTTCGAATTCAGCCTGCGGCATAGGCCTGCCAAAATAGTAACCTTGTAAAAAATCGCAGTTGAGGGCCCGCAGGTACTCCCATTGAGCAGCGGTTTCGACGCCTTCGGCAATCACTTCCAGTCGCAGGCCGTGCGCCATCGCGATTATTGCCTGTACCAGGACAGCATTTTCCTTGTCATCGGGCAGATCCACAATAAAGCTTCGATCAATTTTTACCGTGTTAACCGGGTAATTCTTCAAATAGCTTAATGCCGAAAAGCCGGTACCGAAATCATCCAGCGAGAGCCTGACGCCACAATTACTGATTTCGTTAATATAGTTACTCACTTCGGGTGAGTCATCGAGTAGAAGACCTTCGGTAATCTCCACTTCAAGCAAATCCGGATTCCACCCATGCTTGTCGATCTGGTCTTTTATGGTGTCAAACAACAGGTTGTCACGAAACTGAATCGATGACGCGTTGACCGCTATTCGCAAACCGACGCCAAATCGCCGATTCCACTGTGCCCCGGTTTCAAGCGCCCTGGTCAAAACCCAGCAACCCAGTTCCGTTATCAATCCCGCGCTTTCTGCAGCGGGTATGAATTCGTCCGGGAATACCTGCCCAAGTTTAGCGCTATACCAGCGCAGTAAGGCTTCGACCGAAACTACCCGACCTGAGCTGGCGTCGACAATCGGTTGATAAAAAACGGTGAATTCGTCGTTGGGCAGGGCTTTGCGTAAATTGTCCTGAAGGTCGCGCTGTCGATGCGCCTTTTCATTGATGTCTTCGGTAAAAAAACGAAACCTGTTCTTACCCTGATTTTTAGCCTGGTACATGGCTTGATCAGCACTATGTAACAGGATTTCAGCCTTGTCGCCATGATCCGGATAGAGCGCAATTCCAATGCTGGCTCCGACCGAGATTTTATGCCCTTCGAAATCAAGCGGTTTAGATACCTCGTTCAGCAGATGTTCAATTTTTGTGATCAGCGAGGTCTCACCGTCGATATCGGTAATCAGGACGATGAATTCATCACCGCCAATGCGAGCCACGGAATCGGTTTGGCGCACAATACCTTTAAAGTTGTCCGCGATCTGGATTAACAAACGGTCACCCGCATCGTGACCAAAATGATCGTTAACATGTTTGAAACCATCCAGGTCGACGTAGATGATGGCGCTCGAATACCTGTAGCGTCGGGATCGATAGATCAATTCGTTGAGTTCTTGGTAGAGGCCGCGCCGATTTGGCAGGTTGGTGAGTTGATCATGGGTGGCCAGATGTTCGACCCGATGCTCGGCTACGCGACGTTGTTTTATTTCCAGTTCGAGCCCATGACGCAACGACCATAGATCCAGGAATACCCGTACCTTGGATATCAGAGCTGTTTTACGAATAGGTTTCTGGATGTAGTCGACTGCTCCGGAAATATATGCCTTGTCGATCTGGGCATCATCCTGACTTGCGGTGATGAAAATTATCGGTATCGACCGCGTAAGGTCGTTATCCTGCAATAACCGGGCTACTTCGAATCCGTCCATCATCGGCATTTGCAAATCCAGCAGAATCAGCGCGATATGCTCCTGATTTTTTTCGGCCGCTATGAGTGCCTGTTTACCGGATTCCGCGACCACAATATCGACTTCAATCGGTTTCAACAACACTTTCAGCGCAACCAGGTTTACCTTGGTGTCGTCGACAATGAGAATTTTCGCTTCAGGCATTAGTTGGTATATCTATCCACAGGTATATTCCAGGCCGGTTTTACCGGGTTCCTGGCGACGGTTTGCATGGCGTTTGTATCGGCATGCCCGACATAAAATTAAAGTTTTTCGTTGGAACGGGAATAGAGCCTTCAATAATCTGTACTATAGTTTGTTGACCACCCGGAAATTATTGCGAATGTCGGAATTACAACAAAGACCTACCATGCTGCTGGTTGCCGGGTCGGCGAATAGCGCCAGGCTAATGAGCAAACCCCTGCATGATTTTTTCACCGTGCTGTTCGCCGAGGACGCCGAGTCGGCCTGGGATTCTATAATCGAAAATCGCGAGATAGTTTTATTGCTCGGAGAACTGGAACTGATGATTGATCAGTTCGGGTTGCTTGAAAGAATTCGCAGTGCCAGCGATAGCTGGCTCGCTGCCACACCTGTATTACTGCTGGTGGGGGAGGATGATTCCGAGAATGGGCGCGAACATGCATTCCAGATGGGGGCGACCGATTTCATTAACCTGCCGTTTGCCAGCTCCGAGCTCACCGCGAGAGCACGTCTGCACGCGAACCTCTACCTGCAGCACGCTATGGAATCACCTGTGGAGATGCAACCGGTGTCGGCGGCAAACATGCTGCAGCAATTGTCGCAGGAAAATTTCTTTAACGCGCGCGCGCAGCAGGAGTTTTCCTTTTCGCAACGACATCGAAGCAATATCAGCCTGTGCAAACTGAAGCTCGACAATATCAAAACGATAATAGCGCAATTCGACAAGGCGACCGCGATTGCCGTGGTGAAGATGCTTGCCGGGACCATTCAGCAAACACTGCGCCGAGAAGATACGCTGTGTTATCTGGGCAATGCCGAATTTTACCTGTTGTATCCCGCGACCAACGGGATCGGGGCTACCACTGGTGTCAATCGCATTTTCAAAAATATATCGGGTACAAAAATCCGTATCGCCGGAAAGCAGGTGCCGGTGACTTTGAGTGCCGCCGTGCATAGTTGTATTGCCACAGAAAACTTTGATCTCGACCATATTTACCAACGGCTTGAATCCGGCCTCAAGCGAGCGCAATCCGCCGGCGGAAATCAGGTAATCAGCACGTCTGCAACGGGACAGGAACGCAATTTGTCAATTGATCGAGCCTTAAAACTGATCGAAGCCGATGCGACCGACGAGGTTTCGAAACAGGTGGTTTCACTCGTGCTAAACCTGCTTCCCTTACTGGAGTTTGCAGACCAAAGTTTGCGACTCGGACTCGACAAGTCGAATCGGGACTTGCGCCGGCAACTCGAATCGATATCCAAAGCCGATTAACCCCCGGAACAGTTTCAATTTGAAACTATACATTGAAGGTGGGGTCAAATTATTATACTGTTAGGAAACGCCAATCCGACCCGATGACCCTGGTGTTAACATCATGAATATTTTGTTCCTGCTGGGTGCCCTGTTCGCCTTATTTTATGCCATCGCCCGGCAATTGCTGCCATTGCGCACTCTCGCCGTGATAACTGCCCTGGTTCTGGTTGCGTTTACGCTGGTAGATGGTTTCAGCCTGTTTTGGGGTCTGCTAGTCTGGGTCGCGTTTCTGGCGCCGATGGTGCTGGTTGGAATCCCGCAGATTCGACAGCCGTTTGTTTCCCGGCCATCGCTACAACGCATTCGCAAAATTTTGCCACCAATGTCTGACACCGAGCGTGATGCGATTGAGGCCGGTAGCGTGTGGTGGGAAGCTGAATTGTTTCGAGGCGCACCTGACTGGCAGTTACTGCAGAACTACCGCCTGCCGGAATTGAGCAAGGAAGAAACAGCCTTTATCGATGGTCCGGTCGAGCAACTTTGCGCGATGCTTGATGATTGGGATATCACCCGTAATCGCATGGATCTACCCCCGGAAGTCTGGGATTTTTTGAAGCAGCACCGATTTTTCGGCATGATAATTCCAAGGCGTTACGGCGGACTCGAGTTCTCGGCGCATGGACATTCCTGCGTAGTGACTAAAATATCGGCACGAAGTATTTCTGCCGGTGTTACCGTAATGGTGCCAAATTCACTCGGCCCGGCGGAGTTGTTGCTGCATTACGGAACCGAGTCTCAGAAAGACTATTATCTACCGCGACTCGCGGATGGAAGTGAAATTCCCTGTTTCGCATTGACTGGGCCGTTCGCCGGTTCCGATGCCGGCGCAATACCGGATTACGGCGTTGTGTGCATGGGAGCCTACCAGGGGGAGCAGGTCCTGGGTTTACTTCTAAACTGGGATAAGCGTTATATCACGCTTGGCCCGGTAGCCACCGTTTTGGGGCTGGCGTTCAAGGTTTTTGATCCGGACGGATTACTGGGTGGACAGGAAGACCTGGGCATTACCTGTGCCCTGATTCCGGCAGATACGCCCGGCATCAAAATTGGCAATCGGCATTTTCCGCTTAACGCCGCGTTTCAAAACGGCCCCAACAGCGGCAAGGATGTATTCATTCCGATGGACTTCATCATCGGCGGGCAGCAAAACATCGGTAATGGTTGGCGAATGTTAGTCGAATCGTTATCCGTGGGGCGTGGCATTTCACTGCCGGCGGTCGGAGTCGCCGCAGGAAAATCATGCACCAGGAATACCGGCGCCTATGCCTATGTACGTAAACAGTTCAATACCTCAATTGGAAAATTTGAAGGTGTCGAAGAAGCGCTGGCTCGAATCGGCGGCATGACCTACATGATGGAAGCGGGGCGACTGCTAACCCTCAGTGCACTCGATAGCGGTGAACAGCCGTCGATCATAACCGCCATTTTAAAATGCTATAACACCGAACATATGCGCCGGGTTATTAACGATTCGATGGATATCCATGGTGGCCGTGGTATCTGTATGGGGCCTTCGAATTACATCGCAAGCGCCTACCAGTCGATTCCGGTCGGGATAACAGTCGAAGGTGCCAACATTCTGACCCGGAGTATGATTATTTTTGGCCAGGGGGCGATACGCTGTCATCCCTACCTGGTGAAGGAGATGGAAGCTGCGACAATGGATGACCGGGCGGGCGCCGAGGTAGCTTTCGACAAGGCCTTACGGGGCCATGTCGAATACCTGTTGACGAATTTTTGCCGTGCCTTTGTTTATGGCATTAGTGGTAGTCACCTTGCACCGGCACCTTATCCGGGTCGTATCGGCAACTATTACAAACGCCTGGGCCAGATGAGCGCTGCATTTGCGGTAATTGCCGATTTGGTTTTGATGATTCTGGGTGGTTCATTCAAACGCAAGGAAAAACTTTCCGGGCGCTTTGCCGATGCGCTGGGATACATGTTCTACGCTTCGGCCGCCTTGAAAAAATTCGAAGCCGATGGTCAACTGCGGAGCGATTTGCCACTGATCGAGTGGACCGCCAAGTATTGCCTTTATCAGGTGCAGATGGCGCTCGATGAAATATTGCGTAACTTTCCGATTAAATGGCTGGGCGTCATTATCCGTCTTTTGATATTTCCGCTGGGGCTTAGTTTACGCCAGCCCAACGATTCGCTGAGCCATCGCGTAGCCTCTTTGCTGATCCGGCCGGGAGCGGCTCGTGATCGATTGACTGCCGGTATTTATATAAGCGATGACCCCGATGACATTACCGGTTGTCTCGAAGATGCGTTACACAAGGTTATCAAAGCAGAGCCGATTGAACGCCGCCTGCGACATCAGGAATTGACACAGCATGGACTTGAAGACTATCAACAGTGGGTCGACAGATTACTGCAATCGGGTCAGATTTCCACCGCGGAAGCCGACATTCTGTTGCAGGCCCGTTCGGCGACTACCAGGGTAGTCATGGTCGATGACTTTACACCTGATCAGGTTATGAATAAGGGTGGCACAGCAAAAGAGGTAGCGCCGACCAAAAAGGCTGCCAAAAAGAAAACCGCCACAAAAAAGAAGCGGGCCAGAGGCGCATCAAAATGAAATCGGCACAAGCACCATTAATTTTACAGGTTGGGGAGTGAAAAAATGGAGAAGGTCTGGTTAAATAGTTATCCTCCCGGGGTCCCGGAGGAGATTGATCTTGACGCTTATCAGTCGATCACTGACGTGTTCGAACAGGCGATCGAACGCTTTGGTGCGAGTCCCTGTTTTTGTAACCTGGGAACGACGTGCAGCTACGACGACATGGATCGTTATACCGATCAACTGGCGAGCTATTTACAAAGCCTGCCGGGGATGAGCAAAGGAGACCGGGTCGCGGTCATGATGCCTAACGTGTTACAAAACCCGATTTCCATATTTGCAATCCTGCGCGCCGGTTTTACCGTCGTCAATACCAATCCCCTGTATACACCCCGGGAGCTGAAGCACCAACTGGTGGACTCGGGTGCCAAGGCAATTATTGTCATGGAGAACTTTTGTTACACGCTTGAAGCAGTCATCGCAGATTCCCCGATTCAACATGTGATTACGACCCAACTTGGCGATATGTTGAATTTCCCCAAATCTTTGATTGTCAACCTGGTCGTCAAGTACCTGAAAAAGATGGTGCCGAAGTTTTCATTATCCTCCCGAACGAGTTTTAAACAGGCGCTGCAGATGGGTGCAAACAAGCGCCACCAAAAAGTTACCTGCAACCACGACGACCTGGCGTTCCTGCAGTACACCGGCGGTACCACCGGCGTGGCCAAGGGGGCTATGCTGACTCATGGCAATATGGTGGCCAACATGCAGCAAGCTTCCGCCTGGCTCGAACAGTTAGTCGAAGATGGGCAGGAAGTCATAGTCACGGCGTTGCCGCTTTATCATATATTTTCGCTGACGGCTAATTGCCTGGTGTTCATGAAATGTGGGTCTCTGAACTACCTGATTACCAATCCGCGTGACATGCCTGGTTTCGTCAAGGAATTGCAGAGACTCAGATTTACCGCGATAACGGGAGTCAATACCCTGTTCAATGGATTGATGAATACGCCCGGTTTCGAGCAGATCGATTTTTCCGCTTTAAAATTATCTCTGGGCGGCGGTATGGCGGTGCAACAGCCGGTCGCCGAACGCTGGAAGAAATTGACGGGTGTGCCGATACTCGAGGCATATGGTTTGACCGAAACCTCCCCGGCAGTCTGTATCAACCCGTTAACCCAGAAGGAGTACAACGGCAGTATCGGCTTGCCGGTACCATCAACCGAAGTTTCGGTACAGGATGAAAACGGTAATCTGTTAGCGCAGGGTGAAACCGGCGAACTATGTGTGCGCGGTCCGCAGGTCATGAAAGGCTATTGGCAACGACCCGATGAAACCGCCAAGGTATTGTCCAGCGATGGCTGGTTGAAAACCGGCGATGTGGCGCTGATGGATGAGCAGGGTTTCTTTCGTATTGTCGATCGCCTCAAGGATATGATTCTGGTTTCGGGCTTCAATGTGTATCCAAACGAAATCGAAACCATCATCGCGAGCCATGAGGGAGTACTTGAAGTCGGTGTGATCGGTGAGCCCGATGAAAAATGTGGCGAGGTTGTGAAAGCGGTTATCGTCAAAAAAGACCCTGCTCTCGATGAAGCTTCGGTGCTTGCGCATTGCAAAGAGAATCTGACCGGGTACAAGCTGCCAAAAATAATTGAATTCAGAGACGAATTGCCAAAAACCAACGTTGGCAAGATCCTGCGTCGAGAACTCAGAAAACCGGTTTAACCCGTCTGTATCTCGAAGGCTCCAATTCAAATCCAGTAATGAAAGGATCTAATCAGGTGTCGCAGATATTATTAATTGTTTTTAAAAAACTTTAATCTGCGCCTGAACAAAGCCGAGGAGTGGTGTGGCATTAGTATACCAATCTCGGTTCCGAACCTGTTCTTAGGGTGACCTTAAACCTCAGTAACCGCTGATTTTTGCGTGCATCGGTGCGGTCTCTTCGAAGCGTTGCATCTGTTCGTCACTGGCGCGGGTCTGGAATTTGCGCTTCCAGTCCTCGATAGCCATGCCGTACACGTATTGCTGGGCTTCGGCGTAGTCAAAATCCTGTTCCCGCTTTTTTGCTTCGGCGGAATACCATTTCGACAGGCAGTTGCGACAAAATCCAGCGAGGTTCATCAGATCGATATTCTGCACATCGCTGCGTTGTTGCAGATGGGCTACCAGCGAACGAAATGCGGCCGCTTCAATTTCGGTTTGCTGATCTTTTGTCATGGCTTGCTACTCACCTATAATGATCTGCTGTTTTTAACAAATTTATTCCATGCGGGCAATCGATATCAATAACTGGATGAACTCCTTGCTCGAACAATTGCAACGTAACCAGCAACGCCAGCTGGTGCTGTTGCAAGGTTCGAAGTCCTGGTGCGACAAGCAGCTTGAAGATCTTATCGAACTGGACGGGTCGATGCAGGTAATTTCGAATCGAAATACTGTCGACACCGCGGTTCCATTCAACCAGGCTGATTCATGCCTCGGTGGCGAAGCCAGGCTGGTGGCGATGGATCTCTTCGATGGATTCAACCCGGATGTATTGTGCATCGCTGCGGGCCTGGTAAAGGCGGGCGGTGTATTGCTGATCTTGTCACCGATATTCGATGACCGGGATCTGAAGCCGGACCACTATGCGTACCGGCAGGGTCAAACCCGGTCTTCTCGGCCACGCTTTGCCGAATATTTTTTCTCTGCGCTGGAGCGAGATAGCGATACTGGAATCCTGCTGACTCCGAATTCGGGGTCGGGGGTATTAGCGACGCTGCCGGAGTTGCCGCTGTTGCAGCCTACGCTAATCGAAAATGGACAGACTCGGGAGCAAACGCATTGTCTGCAACGAATCGAGCAATGGGTGAGCAGCGGGCAAACCGGGGTAGCACTGTTAAATGCAGACCGCGGACGGGGTAAGAGTACCTGCCTGGGACTATTGGCAAGTCGTTTGCAGGCAAGCCTGCGGATCATAGTAACCGCTAGCTCGCGACAAACTGCTGCGCCGCTATTACACCAGGTTGCGGATACCGAGTTTTTCGCGCCTGACCGCCTGTTACGAATCTGCCCGCCAGCGGATCTGGTGATCATCGACGAAGCGGCAATGATACCGCTGTCGATGTTACGCCAGTTGTGCCGCGTGTATTCACGCCTGGTGATGGCCACTACCAGTGGCGGTTACGAAGGTACCGGGCGGGGTTTCATGCTGCGTTTTGTGGCGTCGATGGAGCCGCTGAAACTGTTAAGACTTGACCTCGAACTGCCGGTGCGCTGGTGCCGGGGGGATCGACTGGAAGCCTGGCTAAATCGTACTTTAATGCTGGACAGCGGAGTAGCGACCGGGTCTTCGAAAACGACAGACCTGGCCTGTTGCGAAATCCAGTTGATGCAGGACCCCGGCGCCCCGGAAAACCGCGCGTTGTTATTGCAGGTATACGCATTGTTGAATTCGGCGCACTATCGCACCCGACCTTCAGATTTACGCATGTTGATGGAAAATCCGGATCTGGTTTTAATCGTTGCTCGTTGCCGGGAGATTGTTGTCGGCGCGGCGATGTTAAATCTCGAAGGAGGTTTCGACGATGAACTGTGCGCCGAGGTTTTTATGGGGCGACGCCGACCGAGGGGACATTTACTGGCGCAGATGTTGACGGCGCAGGCGGGCCTGAAAAACTTCGCAAAATATCGGGGCATACGAATTCAGCGAATCGCGGTGGCCGAGCCGCAGCGTCGCCGGGGCCTCGGCAGTCGATTGATCGAGCAGGCCCTGTGTTATGGACGCGATAATTCACTCGATTATCTCGGCGCCTGTTTTGCGCTCGATGCGGATACGGCTAAATTCTGGCAACAGGCGCGATTCGAGCTGGTACATATAAGCTATGCGCCGGGTAAATCTACCGGCAGCCAGTCAATCGCGGTGCTGAAACCGATCGGTAAGCAACTGGATACTGAAGTAAAACTATTGCAACAACGAATCCAGCAGCAGTTGCCGACATGGATGACCCAGTTTCTGCAGATCATGGATTCCGCAGAGGTTACGGCGTTGTTGCGTTATGCCGATTATAATGCCTCAATCGACCCGCTTGAGCAGCAGGAAATCGAGGCTTTCGCCTATGGCAACAAGGGGTTTGAACTATGCTTTGCCAGCTTGCAGAAATTCGTTATGCAGTGTATTGCACTATCCACGCAGGATTCTGACAATCTGCTGGTCGAGAAGGCAGTTCAGAATCGCAGCTGGGAAATGCTCGAACGAGAGTCGGGATCGGAAGGTCGTAAACAGCTGCAACAGCGCCTGCGCAGCCAGGTCGATGAGCTGCTGAAAGCCTGCTAACATGAATCACGTTAACGAGGACCCTATGCCACAGGAAATAATCGATTTCTGGTTTTCAGCTGAAACCCGGAAGCTCTGGTTCAATTCTACGCCGGATTTTGATCGCTTGATAAGCGAGCGTTTTCAGGGGCTGGTGCAACAGGCCTGTCGCGGTGAACTCGATCACTGGATCAAAACTGCCGAGGGCTGCCTGGCGCTGGTTATTGTTCTTGATCAATTTCCGCTCAACATGTATCGAGGAACTGCGCAGAGCTTTCACGGTGAACGGCAATCGACAGCGGTAGCCGCGGCCGCTATCGAAGCCGGGCTGGATAAGCAGTTACTAGTTGATCAGCGGGCTTTTTTGTATATGCCATTCATGCACAGTGAAGATCTTGGCGACCAGAAAACGGCATTGAAACTATTCGATCAACCCGGGCTGGAATCTAACCTGCGCTTTGCCCGTCATCATTATGCGATCATCGATAAGTACGGACGCTTTCCACACCGTAACGCGGCTTTGGAGCGGGCCAGTACCGGCGCCGAAGTCGAGTACCTGGATTCCAGGGAAGCCTTTACCGGCTGAAGTACCGATGCTTGAGCGACTAAATAAATATATCTGGGATCATAACGCTTGTGACCTCGAAGCCGCGCCTTCGCCATGGCGGCATTTTCTGCAAATCGCCTCCATGGTTGGACGCGATCTGATGGAAGGCATGATTACCCTGCGTGCGATGAGTCTGGTTTACACCACTTTGTTATCCATGGTGCCTTTACTTGCCGTGAGTATATCGGTATTGAAAGGGTTCGGGGTGCATGATCAACTAGAACCGGCACTGGCACGCCTGCTGGCGCCCCTGGGAGAGCAGAGTGTTGAAATCAGCGCTCATATCGTCGGTTTCGTCGACAATATGAAAATCGGGGTGCTCGGTGCGCTGGGTCTGGGTTTGCTGATCTATACGTCAATTTCCCTGATTCAAAAAATCGAGTCCGCGTTAAACCATACCTGGCGATTGCAGGGCAACCGTAGTCTGATGCAACGCTTCAGTGATTATTTGAGTGTCATTATGGTGGGACCGGTACTGGTTTTTTCGGCTGTCGGCATCACCGCCTCTCTGAGTAGTAATCATATTGTCGAGGTCCTGAACGCCTTGCCTTATATGAACGATTTACTACATTTTATTAGCAAGCTCTTACCCTACCTGTTGATAATTGCGGCGTTTACCTTCGTTTACATGCTGGTCCCCAATACCAGGGTACGGTTCCGATCTGCATTCTATGGCGCCCTGATCGCGGGTGTCCTGTGGGAAACCGCTGGCATATTGTTCACCTCGTTTATCAGTGGTTCGGCCAGTTACACCGCAATTTATTCAAGTTTTGCAATATTGTTGGTGTTCATGATCTGGATTTACCTGGCCTGGATTATATTGTTGATCGGGGCAAGCATATCGTTTTATCACCAGCACCCCGAACAACTGAGATGGCAACAGTCGAACACCCATCTGAATGGGCGCCTGCGGGATCAGTTGACACTGCAGGTGATGGTAAGTATCGCACGCGCCTATGATCGGCAGACTGAGCTGGATCCCAGTCTCGAAAATCTTGCCGCTTACCAACAGGTACCGATTGACGTATTGAAACGAATGCTGGATGCGCTACAGTGCGATGGTTTGATTCAGCAATCCGATCACGATCCGCCGCAGTATTTACCCGCTACCTCCTTACAGCGAATAAAACTGATAGATATTCTGCGCAGCGCGCGCGCTGCCGGGAGCGATCATCGGACCGACAGTTTTCGTTGTGATGTAGAGGTCTCGAAACTATTGCAAGGGCTCGAACAACGGCTGGAATCGCATCTTGGCGAAGAGTCGTTGGTCGAAATAATGCAACAGGTTGAGGAAGTAAAAAATGAAGCTAGTCTCGTTTAACGTTAACAGCATACGCCAGCGTCTGCACCAGCTGCAGGCTGTGATCGACAAGCATGCGCCGGAATTCATCGGCTTGCAGGAAACCAAGGTGCAGGATCACGAGTTCCCGCGGCAAGCAGTCACCGAGATGGGCTACCAGGTCATCTACATGGGACAGAAAACCCACTACGGGGTTGCGTTGTTGTCTCGTCAGGCCTGTAGCAATCCAAGCTATGGTTTTCCCGCCGCCGACAACGATGCACAAAAACGCTTTATCGGGGGTGAATTCAATCCTGGCGGGGATGCGGTGCTGGTATTCAACGGTTACTTCCCCCAGGGTGAAAATCGTGACCATGCGATCAAATTTCCCGCAAAGCAGCGCTTTTACTCGGACTTGATTCAATTCCTCGGTGTCTATGACCTGACCCAATCCAAATTGATTGTCATGGGTGATTATAATATCGCACCCCGGGATCTGGATATCGGTATCGGGGCGGACAATGCCCGTCGCTGGCTTCAGTCAGGTAAAACCAGTTTTTTACCGGAGGAGCGCAAGTGGTTTCAAACCCTCGAAGCCCTTGGGTTGCATGATGGATTTCGGCTTTGCCATGCCGGTGAAGATAACCGTTTCAGCTGGTTCGACTATCGGAGCCGAGGCTTCGACCGCGAGCCAAAACGTGGATTGCGTATCGATCACCTGATGGTATCGGAACTACTGAGATCCCGGGTGGTCGATGCAGGGATAGATTACGATATACGCGGCATGGAAAAACCATCCGATCACGCACCTGCCTGGATCGAATTAAACCTCGTGACCGGTAGTTGAATGCAGCTAAATGAAACCAACCCCGTGTCGGAAACATCCTGAATTCGACACACTGCCGGCACAGGAGATAGTCATGTTTGCCAGACCTACCGAAATACCGACCTCAGCACAGGCCTTACCCGGTCGCGATGAAGCGGTTCAGTTCGATCCGATACACGCTGTTTTAGGGACCTCGATGGTGGAACCTTTTCCACAAGATTGCGAAAAAATAGTGTTTGGGCTGGGTTGTTTCTGGGGTGCCGAGCGTAAGTTCTGGAACCTGCCCGGAATCCATACCACCGCGGTAGGATACGCAGCCGGTCATACCCCAAATCCAAGTTACCAGGAAGTCTGTAGCGGTATGACCGGGCACAACGAAGTCGTGCTTGTGGTTTATCATTCGGGGCAGGTCGACCTGGGGATTTTGTTAAAAATATTCTGGGAATCGCATGATCCTACCCAGGGAATGCGCCAGGGTAATGATCTGGGAACCCAGTATCGCTCGGGCATTTACTATAACGGCGATATCCAGGGTCAGTCGGCCGAAAAAAGCTTGCAAGAATACCAGCGAAAATTATCAGAGGCAGGCTATACTCATATTACAACGGAGGTCCGGGAAGCAGGCCCGTTTTTCTATGCCGAGGGCTACCACCAGCAATACCTGGAAAAAAATCCGTCGGGCTATTGTGGTTTAAGTGGCACCGGGGTAGTTTCGTAGGAGTAGTATTAGGAAAACCATATAAGTTGTTGATAGTTATAGCAATAGAGAAATCCTGGGACTATCGGAAATACCATTAATCTGGCATATTGCTATGACTAAAACTCGGGCTATGGCGAAAACCGGCTTTTTACGGGCCCTTTCATTGGGTTTGACTATGTTCTTTACAGCGGCATACTTTGCTTCTTCCGGAGTGTTTGCAGCGGACGGGCTGCCTGGCGTCGAATCCTCCGATTCTGATACAGGTGCAATTGCAATAACGATCGACTCGGAACATCTGATCGAGCTCTATCAATCACTGCCTGAGCTGAAGATCATCGACTCACCCCATTGCGAAGATTACATCCAGGGCAATATTGCAAAACCTACAGATCTGCCGTTGATGAAAACCAACGGTTCGGCACTGTCTGAACTGGCCAACGATAAGGAGCAGGCGATGGTTTTTTACTGCAATGGTAACGCCGCTGAGGCCAGTAACGATGCCATTAGAATTGCGTCGACTTGCAGCTATAAGCGTTTGTTCTGGTTTCGGGGCGGATTCGTTGATTGGCAGGATAAGGATTATCCATATGTGATCGAGTAGAGCGGTGTTTTCGCGTCTCTATAGCTTTAAATTTATCATTGGCTTCGCGTTGCTTTGGCTGGGCGCGCTGGCCTATGGCCTGGCGATATACAGTACCCAGGTTTATCGTGGCCACGCAATCGAATCCCAGGTTGAATCCCTGCAGTCCCGGCTTGCGCATGAAAGTGGGGAGGCTATTCAGGCGCTGTACGATCGCCAAAAACAATTTGCCTTAAGACTACAAAGTGAAGCGCCATTTCAGGATGCGCTTAAGCAAGGTGATGAGGCCGGGATGGAAGCCTGGCTCGGTGAAAGTTACACCCGCTATCAGGTATCCCGGGGTGAGTTAAAGCTCAAGGCGATCATCGTGCGAGATCTTTCAGGTGAGATTTTCGCGCATAGTTCCGATGACGGCCTAAAAAGTTATGCGGGATGTCCGACGGTTGTGGAATTGATGGGCGGTTCACCAGACCGGTTGTCGAAACCGGTATATTCGTTATGCAGTTTCGATGACCGGCTATTGAGCGAAGTGCTGGTACCGATCAGGACCCTTGAACCGAAGGCTTACCTGCATGTCGTGTCTTATACGATCGAGGGTTTGAAAGGCATCGAGGCAGCAATCGGAATTCCGTTACGCGTGGTGCATGGTTCGGGTGCCATTCTTTATCGCTCTAAAAACTGGGTTGAAGAAGCCGAAGGCAGCCACCTGTATCCTGCCTACAAACTGTACGGCGACGATGCCTTCCTCGGTGCCACGATCACCGCGTCGTTTGACAAGCGACCGATGATTGAAAGCCTGGCACGTACCGAAACAAATTTTTTCATTATTACGGCGATCGCCACGATTACCGCGCTGGTGCTGGTTCTGGTTTTGTTAAACCGCGCATTTTTGCCGATGAACAAGCTGCGCAATTCGGTGGGTGCATTATTGACCGGCAAATATGCCGCGATAAGCGAGGATAAATTACCCAGCGAGTTGAAAGATCTGGTACTCGCTTACAATGAAATGGTCGAAGGCCTCGAGATTGAAACCATATCGCGCCGGCAAATCGAGGAAAAACTACGCTCCGAAAAAGATTTTATTTCCACCACTCTCGATTCGATTACTAATCCGGTCATCGTCATCGACTCCAAGGATCGAATCAAACTTGTCAATCCGAGTGCGGAGCGGTTGTTTGGTGACAAGCAATCCCGACTTATCGATACATCGATTCACGAAGTACTAATCTTGTATGCAAACCGCCAGACCACTCGAATTATTGACGTCGGTCAGTTGCTGAGTCGAAAGCTATCAATCAGTTCGATGTTTTTTTTCGATCCAGATCGAAATATCGTCGAGCTCGAATTTTCGGCTTCACCGATGATTGATATGGAGGCTGAAGATGTCGGTTTCGTTATTATTTTGAAGGATGTATCCGAAGATAGAAAGTTACGGCGAAAGTTAAGCTACGAGGGAAGTCACGATCAGTTAACCGGGTTCCTCAATCGAAGTGCATTCGAACAGAAATTTGAAAACCTGGTCACCGAGGACAGTAACACCACGGTCCAGCATGTGCTCGCCTACCTCGATGTCGATCAATTCAGGACGGTTAACGAAACCTGTGGTAGTGCGGCCGGGGACCTGTTGTTGAAACAGATTAGCAAGTTGATTAAAAAGCATGTGCGCAAATCGGATATTGTGTCGCGTTTAAGTGGTGACGAATTTGGCATCATCATGCCGTTTTTTGAAATGGACCGCGCATTGCAGACCATTCAAAAAATTATTATCGAAATTCAGCATTCTGGATTTGTCTGGAACGACCACGAATACATGGTAACCGCAAGTATCGGGGTTATGTCCTTTGGTCGCATGAGCGATGAATATTCCGAGTACTATTCCAAGGTCACGACCGCCTGTTTCCTGGCCAAGAAAAATGGTGGAAATCAATACCATTTCATCGACGAGAACGATGAAAAAGTCATGGCCCAGCAGGAGTCGATGGAATGGGTTTCAGGCATTATTGAGGGATTTAACGAAGATCGGTTCTGCCTTTATGTACAGCCCATCGTCTCCATCGACAGGGACGAAAAGCATACCCATTATGAAGTTTTGATCCGTTTCCGAAATGCCGATGGAAGCATCGTACCTCCCGGCGATTTCCTGCCGCCGGCTGAGCGCTACAACTTGATCGAACGCATAGATAGCTGGGTTGTTAGTAACGTCATTGCCTGGCTAGAGAAGCATCAGGATAAAATGCGCGATGTTATGTTTTCCGTGAACCTCTCCGGGCGCAGCATCGGTTCGCAAACCTTTCACAAGTTTCTGCGTGATAGTCTGTCTGCAAGTACAATCGACGTCAAATCCCTGTGCTTTGAAATAACCGAAACTGCGGTAGTGGATAATGTCGAGCGCTCGGTGGAATTCATTAACTCGATCAAGGAGCTTGGCGCCAGGTTTTCACTCGATGATTTCGGTACCGGGTTATCCTCTTTCAGCTATCTCAAGCAGTTTCCGGTCGATTATCTCAAAATCGACGGTGAATTCGTACGTGATATCATAAACGATGAAACCAGCTACGTTTTTGTACGTTCCATGACCGAAGTAGGTCACTGCCTCAATATGGAGGTAATTGCCGAATTTGTCGAATCGGATACCATGTTCGAGAAGTTACGCGAAGCCAACGTTGATTACGTACAGGGTTACACGGTCGGTAAACCGGTAGCAATTGACACGCTGCTCGAGTTCGATAGCCCGGACAAGAAGAAAGCCGGATAAGGTTAAAGACCGGTTAACGATTATTTCTGAAATTAATCGATTTTACGCGCGGTGTGAGGTTGATTTCGTCGATTACCATGTCGGGACTGGACTGTACTATTTGCCAGACAATACCTGCGACATCTTTTGGTGCAATTGCATTTTCGGGTTCCGAACCCGGTCCGAATGACAGTTCATCAAAGAAAGGACTACGCACCATGCCCGGATTTACCAGACTTACCTGTATGCCATCACTGGCGCAATCTTTCCGTAATGATTGGCAGAAACCGCGTAATCCGTACTTTGCGGCACAGTAGAGGGCTCCCTTTTTTCCGGCATTCAATGCAGATTCGGAACCAATAAAAATAATGCGGCCTTTACCCCGGCGACGAAACGCGGGAACCAGGCTACGACAAATGACCATTGCAGACATCAGGTTAACTCGAATCGAGGATTCGATTTGTGCGACTGAAAACTGTTCGACGGAACCGAAATGCCCCTGACCGGCGGCATGAACGAAGCAGTCGAAATCTCTGGACTCGAGTAGTTCCGCCAACTTCGTATCGAGCTGATCGAGATGGTTCAGATCAAGAGCCAGCCCGTGGAAGTTTTCATGTTCGAGTTCGGCCACCTGGCCCCGGCGGCTGATTCCTGTGACCTGGTAGTTCTCGGATAGCAACAGGTCGGCGCTTGCAAGACCAATGCCTGAACTGGTCCCGGTAATTAAAGCGGTTTTGATTTCAGGCATGCCATTCACAGGGATGATAGGTTTCCCCTGGTATATGTCTCATCAGTTGCGCTTCGCAAAAATCGATCATTTCACGCTCGCGCTCAAGCGGGTAGCTAACGATGCCATTGTTAAGATCCAAGCTCTGTGCAAACAGCGGCTCTTCCGGGTAGAGTTGTGTAAGCCGGCGGAAATGATCCCGGGTCAGACGGAAACTGCCCAGGCTTACCGAATGCAATGTTTGCGGATCGATGCTGGCGAAAATTTCATCTAACAGTTCGACGAACGCTGCCTGGTAGTGTCGATGATAGACAACCGGGTCGAATCTTAAACCGACGGCCCAACCTGATTCGATCAGGCGTTGCATCGCGCCGATACGTTTGGATATCGAGGGGACGCCATGTTCGAGTTTGGCGTGACTGTAGTGATCGCTGAAGCTGAACGCGGTGACAACCCGTGAGACCGGTTCCAGTTTCAGCATCGATCGAATCTGGGTACTTTTAGTACGCAGCTCCATCCAGGCGTTATCAAGCCCGGCGATAAGGGGGATGAAATAGTCGGTGAACCGCGTCATCGGCTCGTTCGCCAGACTGTCGCAATCGTATCCTGAGTAAAACCAAACCGGCTGGTTTTTGTGTCGGGTCGCGAGATTTTCGATTTGCCTGCCAAAATCCTCGTAGTTCACAAAATATACCTGGTGGGCGGATTGGTACATGCCCTGTAAAAAACAGTAGCGGCAGTCATAGATACAGTTGAGCATGTGCGAGAAATAATAGTTGTAGGCACTGCCGAGACCGTAACCTTGTGGTGCGGTGAGTACATGCCCGTTGTTTTTGTGAGCAATAATTATCGCTGGATTTTTTTTCTGCAAGCGGAAGTTTTGAGCTCGAGGATTGAATACCTCGCCATAGTATTCGATTTCAACTACGGGTACATTGCGCAATCGCTGCAGCAGTTCTTGAGTCCTGGGGTGATTGCGAATATCGGTTTCGATGTAAATACAGCTAATCATCGTCACAGGTTCTCGCTATCCAGGTAGCAAAGTTGTTCCAGGGTTTTAATGACGGCAGAACCTGACTGGCAGGTATGGAGTTGCTGCATGATTTTTTCAGAATTGAGGTCGCGGTTCGTCAGGTAACGCCACAATACCCGCAGTCGGTTTTTCTGGGTTTGGCTGAAATGGGCCTGCGAGTTCAGTAGCCGCCAGGATTCAGGCGCAATTTCGAGCCTGGCAATTTCATTGTTGAGCGCGATCAATCCTGTCGCCTGTCGAACGATCAGGTCGATACGCTGATGTACCAGGGCAATTACCCGTTGCCGGTCTTTACCGGTTTTGTGGGTGCTGTTGTCGCTCACAATTTTTAAACACTGTATCAACTCGGCGCTGCTGAAACGCAGTGCACTGAAGATGAAACCACTGGCTTCCATATCGAACAGAGAGTCATCCCGGTAAACCTCTCCAGGCTGACTCAGGGTCAGGCAGGCACTGACGGGCAGTTTCGTAGCTGCGCCCGGAGCCGGATAGTAGCGTTGGCCGGTGTCGGCATCTTTGATCTGGTTGACCAGAAACAAAGCGCCTATTTCATGCCGGTCGGCACCCGCGATGCCCAGATTTATCCAGGCGATCGAGGCAGTGTGCTGGTATCGGGCTGCGACCCATGCACAGGCAGCGGCACTGGCGACCTTGCCGGTGCCGCTGATAATGCAGGCTATATTGTCAGCCCGGTAAAGATCGAAAGCATTTTTGCCTTGCGACTTCTTCAAACGATAAAAATCGATGATCGCTTTAGCTTCACAGTGTAATGCGCAGACCCAGATCAGCATCGGTATACTCGTTGCCGGTTGCCACACCACGCATCTCGTAGCGGGCCAAATTCATCGATCAGCGACCGGTTACGATGTTTAATCGCGCCCTTGACCAGTATCTCAAGCTTTGTTGTCAGGGTTGCCTGAGCGGCACGATAATACTCGGGTCGCAAGGTTTCACCGTGAAGCAGTCGATGCAGCGCTCGGATTCGAAAACGATCCATTGCCGGATATTGCCGAGACAGTTGATCATCGTGCCCGCCATATTTAATGATGAGCTTTTGGTCTGTATAGTGAACCGGGAATTGATGGCAGAGCCGTAACCACAGATCATAGTCTTCACAGGCAGGAAGCTTTTCATCAAACATGCCGAGTGAGAGCAGGGTTGCTTTGCAAAGCACCGTGGCGGACGGAGATATCGCGCACAGAGGCAAGCATCGTTCGAAGATCCAACCGCCACTCTTGCGGTGTTTTTGCATCGGATTGACTCGCACACCGCGTCGTACCCAGATTTCATCCGAATGATAGAGTACGAATCCCGGGTGCTGTTGACAGGCCTTACGGATTTGATCAATTTTTTGTGGTAGCCAGCAATCGTCCGAATCCAATAACGCAATCCAGTTGAATTTTGCGGTCGCAATCCCGAAATTACGTGCCGCGCTGACCCCGAGGTTGGACTGGCGAAGCACATTCACTGCAGGGAAGTCCTGACGGATCATGTCACAGCTGCCATCGGTTGAACCATCATCGACAAGAATGACTTCATCGACTGCCGAAGTCTGGGCGAAGACCGACTCTAGCGCCCGGCCCAGGGTATGCCTGCGATTAAAGCTCGGAATTACGACGGATATGCGCATGGCTGCCAATGGCAGAGCCGGACCTATGTTTTCTGCGGGATGGTCGCTTGCCCCGGGAAATTGGTTACACTTGAGCCGTCACAGTCGAGGATACGATTTTTGCCGCTACGATCGACTTCGTCGATACGAATTACCGCGAAATGAGGAATATAAGTATGCTTGACATTACCAAACTCATGCTTGAGTTTTTCTTCGGCCGGATCGATAAGAAGTTTTGAATGTTCGCCGAAGATAATCTTTCCTATTTCAATAAACCCTGCCATTTGCGACTGGCTGACTTCATGTGCATAGAGTTCATAAATCTTGTTGTTGTTATGAAACTGGATGCGAAAGGTGGATTTGTCTGACTTTGGCATGGCTATTGGTCCTGTTGCATCAACGGGTCGAGCTCACCATCCATATGGAGTTCGGTCAACTCGGTAAAACCGCCGATAGGCATACCGTCGATTAAAATTTGCGGAACCGAGCGTGCGCCACTGGTCACCTTGGCGAATTCTTTCATAGCCGCGTCATCATTGTCGATGCGAATCTCGTCGAATGCAATGTTCCATTTATCCAGCATGGTCTTGGTTTTACTGCAATACGGGCAGCTCGCAGTACTGTATACGGTAACTCGGGGCATTGACTTCGGCCTTGAAATATTGGAGCGCAATTCTACTACAGATATCGACTACTGCCATAGTTACTGTTCGTTCACGCGACCGACCGGATGATATCTACGCCCTCCAGCGGGCTGGTTTGAATGGTATCGCAAACCGTGAAAATTGCGTCTTTGCGCGGATAGTGTTTACGCCAGGCAATGGCCACGGTACGAGTCGGGGAAGGCTTCGCAAACGGTTTGATGCTGATCAATGACTCGTGCTTCTGACTGTTCAGGATACTGGTGCGTGGTAACACGGTGATGCCGGTTCCGGCTGCCACCATATGTCGAATGGTTTCCAGTGATCCACCTTCGAGGGTGCGGGTTAGCTCGCTGTCACCCGACATGCAATCCGGGCAAGCTTCGATAACCTGATCCCGAAAACAGTGCCCTGCGCCCAGTAGCATCAAATCTTGCGATGCCAGTTCTTCCGGTTGAATTTGATCGCGGTTTTTCCACTCATGGTTGCGGGGCAGGGCAACGATGAAAGTTTCGC
>CAZAVY010000026.1:0-34489 GCA_964488685.1 uncultured Gammaproteobacteria bacterium | reverse complement strand
GCCATAGCTCAGTTGGGAGAGCGCAACACTGGCAGTGTTGAGGTCGGCGGTTCGAACCCGCCTGGCTCCACCAGTTTTTTACTGGTTATTTCCCACCAGTGTCCCCATCGTCTAGTCGGCCTAGGACACCGCCCTTTCACGGCGGTAACAGGGGTTCGAATCCCCTTGGGGACGCCATCCAAACTCGAAAATGATCAAGGACCTGCACCAGTGCAAGTCCTTTTATTTTCCGGTTTACACAATTTTAACACAATTTTAGTCCCTATAATTGCGGTTCACGAACTGTTCAAATGAAGTTGATATAATCGACCCTGCCCGGGGAACCGGGAGCCGACAGGCTCCGTAACTACCGCTTTGGTCGGCCCAAAACCAATGCCCCCGGCTTTACCGAAGAATACCTGTTGATTGCCTTGCATTGGCTATTTCGAATTATCTGAGATTATTCTTCATTCCAGGTCGGTAACATTTTATCAAGAATTTCAAATTGTTCGCTCGAAATGCCGACATAGGTCTCGAGATATGCAATTTCAATGACCCCGTCTCTTAGACCGTCAGCTTTATCCAATCCCATCAAGATGTTACCAATTTGTATATCGTTTATCCGGTGATGGTTTTTGATCAATTCGATAACCCTATTCAACTCTTCGTTTTCTGATTCTAAGGTAATCTGGCCATCCGGAAGATTTGATGTGTTATCTATATTGCCTAAATCAAAAATTAGCCGATAAAGTGTCAGATTTCTGCGTACGTTTTCAGACCTTGCGGATTGCCCCGATAAATTCAGGTGCTCGTAAGCTATTAGAAAATCACCTACTCCAACATTTTTTGAAATAGCCGAAAAGACCAATTTGATGAACTGCCAGTCAATAGCAGAAGTGTATTTAGGGGGCTGACACAGGCTAATTGCAACGGGATAGATATTTCTATCGATCAGTGTATCAAAAAACGTTTTTAAGACCGATGCTAACTCCGATGTGGCATATTTGAAGTTTAAATCAAGGACGGTATCGTATCCCGTATTTGAGAAGTAATCGCCATCAATATCCAGGTAAATCTGATCATCGGAATTAAACGAGGGTAAATTATCTAAGGTGACTTTATAAGATCTGACTACCTCATATTCTGCCGGATTCAAGCCCTTGGGTAGCTTTTGGTATCCTAACCAATAATTTGGCCACACTGCGTATTCTGTTGATCATGAACACCGATTCTGGCGATCGCGAACACCTCGGTTTTCCAGGCATTGGGTCCAGTTATTTTTACTGGCACCATAAAATTGCCATTTAGTGCATGGTTTTCATGAATGCCCACCGGGCTTCCTCATCATTCAAATGCGTCGCAAGCAGGTTGTAGAGTTCGCCGATGCTAGATGCTTGATGCGCCGCCTCTTTTACCAGTATCCTGGACAACGGACCAAGGTGCTCGGCCAGATGTTGCTCAATTCTTTTAAGTTCCTGATCATCCCAGGCTCTACCGGTGTCCTGCACAGGCGGGTTCGAATCAGGTTTTATTGTTTTTGGCCCTTTACTGCCATCAATGGTTGACGCCGCCGGTATACGTCTTAAAAATTCAGCGCGATGATGCGGATCAGCGATCATATCACCCAGTTGTTCGTACAACTTGTGTATATTGTTGGTAGTTTTAGCTATTTTTTTAACCAGAATTCTCGCCAATGGACCAATATGCTGGGTCAATTCGGATTCTGCAGATTGAAGTATTGCCGATTCCCATTCATAGGCTTTATCGATCGCTTCAGCCTGCATTTGTGGTGTAGCGATTTCTGCTTTCGTACTTTTGGGCGCTTCCCCGGGAGGTGGGATCCCCGCATCATCAACTATTAAATCAAGGGTATTCCTTTCGAAGGTCGCCGTGGTTTTTAGCGGGACATTAAATTCATAAACCGTATGTTCGCGTTCATGCTTATCGTTTTTCTTTCCCTGATAATGAAACAGATCATCATATTCCTTAGACAGACAACTAATAACTTCATAAAAAGACCGTGATACATATATTTTATCACTGGGAGCAAAAGACATTATACGCTGGGCAACGTTAATCCCGTCACCTAGAACATTGCGTCTGTTATTGACATCCTTGACCACTTTGACCGGTCCCAGATTTATGCCGATGCAAACCTCGTACTGAACTGAATCATGATCGGACAAGGCAGCAAATCCATCACGAAGCTTAACCGCACAAAACAGTGAATCCTCGGGGTCGCCCAAAAAACATAAGGCAGCACCATCGCCGCTGTCGACGATAATTCGGTCGATCTCGGCTATCCCCGCGATTGATTTTTCGATCACGCTATTCATGTGATCTTTTATCTTGATCTGCTGCTCGACAGAGCCCTTGGTATACCCGACTACATCCAGAAATACGACCGCGCACAACCAGGTGCGTTTCGATTCCCGGGATTGGTCATCGTGGGTCATAGACATAACCTGGAATCTATTCCTCTAGCATTCTCATGGCTCTATCGAGACTTCTTCGCATTCGGTTGAAAGAAGCGCCAAGTGCGGAAACTTCGTCATTACTGGTTTCAGCGAATTCCGGTGAATCTACGTTGCCCATACTGATTTCGTCAGCCAGTTTTGCCATATTTTCAACGGGCCCGGTTACAATCAGTCTCAACATAATATTAACGATAACAAGAACGGCGATGAAAACGGCTGCGAGGATTATGATAAACCTTTCCAGGGCCTGTTTCGCATGTTCGATCGGGACAGACATTGGCACCGAGATGATTTGCGCGCCTACTATTTCATTCAGTTTCCATCCAAATCCATTGGCTTCGCCATAGAGCTTGAGCATTGCCTCCGGAGCCTTATCAACAGTGCTGTGGCAAACAAGGCAACTTTCTTTTTTAATCGCAATGGGCCTGGCAAAATAGAGCGATTGCCCACCTGGGGTTTGCCTTTGACCAAATAACTCTTTGGTATCCAGGTTGTTTTTAAACTGGTTTACAATATCAGTCTCCCAGTCCACGGCCCGGTTCCTGGGATTGGTCGGATTCAGAGTGGCCTCCTTATACGAATATTCCGGATGATTTTCACGTAGCTTCTCGAATATCCGTGTTGCGCCATAAGCTGGCACAGCCTGTGGTCGAAAAGACCTCTTCATTTGTAGTGCAAGCAAAGGACGAATCTCACTAATCGTATAACTCCGCATCGCCAATGCAGATTCCATCATTATATTGGCTCGATCGATAATTTCTTTTTCCGCATTTTTCTGCAGAATATCGTAAGAAAAATAACTGGCTAAGACGCCACTGACCAAAAGCGTTGGCACCAGAACCAGGTTAAATTTTGTTGTAAGTTTCATTGCTCCTCTCCCTAATTAATTTTGCGGATCTTTATCATTTATTCACATTGAGGCAAAGATTTCAGCGTTTTGGTAAATCCTATTAAACTAAACTCGGCCGTCTTGATTCCGGTCGCTGGCCAGGTAGGCCAGAAGCGTAAATGGATCAACACCCTCCGCCCGGGTAAAAACTGGTTGATAATTTCATCGATACGATCTCTACCAAAGACTACATCGGTTGTACCTATAACTTCTGTGATGTAGATAAAAACTTTGTCATCGACTTGGAGGCCAATATCCTTCATTGCGTTATCGATATTGGAATCGGTCGTGACAAGCAACTGTTCTCTATTCAGATTTAACTGGATTTTGGTTTTGCCCTGGCCATCATCTATTTCCAATACCGGTGACACCAACGAGCATCGCCCCGAAAAACCGGCACTATCAATCTGCCAATTTGCATCTGCTACGTTTACCAGTGTAAGAAGAAAAATGGAAATTAAAAATTTACATTGGAGCCACTTTAAGTAAATCATCAGTTATCTGCGTCTCATGTTGTTAGTTTCAAAACATTTCCAGGAACTCTTTCTTTCTATCAGCAGGTATCTCCTTTGCCAGTTCGTTCAAAAAGTCCTTGTTATTATTGCACCTGTTGGCCGTCTTACTCACTACTATTCTTGCCATTGGGCCGAGGTAAGCACTGAGATGTTTTTCGGCATTGTTTATCAATACGGAGTCAAACTCATGGTTACCTGTAGCCGATTGCAAGGAATCCTCTACAGCAGCTGCGGCGACATCAGGAGGCGTTATTTCGTTGTGTTCTTCCCTGATGATTTTTGTTTGGCCGAGAAATTCTGTTTTGGCATCTTCATGGGGAATAAATCGAGACAATAACATCGTCAGGACCTCGACATCCGCTACTTGTTTTCCGGCTTTACGAACAAGAACATTGGCCATAGGCCCGATATGGCGAGTCAAATGCATTGTAACGGCATCAATAACCTCGTCACTCAAAGGCGCTGCCGGGTCACCGGAATTGTTATCGATCAACTTCACCGAGGGAACTGAATCATCCTCGACACCCAAAAACTCAAGCACTTCATCGATCGATTGCGGCCTTTCTTTGGGTTGGGATTTAACCATCCACTTGATCAAATCATGCAACTGGCCCGAGTAGTTCCGCTGCACCACTTCGAAAACTTCATCTATCGGATCGGCCGAGTCATCATAAATAGCGGCAATTCTCTCGGTCGCTGATGGTGGGGGGTAACCGGAAACACAATGTAGCATGGTGGTCCCAAGTCCATAGATATCAGACCAGGGTCCTTGTTTCTCGGCACTGTGGTACTGCTCCAGGGGGGCATATCCTGGAGTCACCATTTTGGTGAGAGCCTGTGTCTGATTATTCAATGCCTGCCTGGCGGCACCAAAGTCTAATAACAGAGGGGGTCCTTCTTTGCGTAAAAAAATATTGGCTGGCTTGATATCACGATGTAGGAAATTCTGGGCATGGACATTTTTAAGGCCCCTTAGAATGGGAATAAGCAATGCCCTTACCGTTTCTTCTTCCGGCAAAGCAGCCGTTTTTTTCAAATAAGTCGCCAGAGATTCACCCTGTTCATAGTCCATCACCAGATAAGCCGTGCCATTGGTTTTGATATACCGGGTAACTCTGACAATATTAGGGTCGTTGAAACGAGCCAGAGTGCGAGCCTCATCCAGAAACCGACCCAGCCCGTATTCGAAATCCTTGATCGAATCCTTGGTGACTGGTGTGAGCGTATTTCCATCGGACGAACGTAAAGCCAGTCCATCGGGGAGATATTCCTTTATTGCTACATCGCGTTGCAGACTGTGATCGAAGGCGATATAGGTGATACCAAACCCGCCTAGACCCAGCACGCCATTAATTTCATAGTTTTCTATGCGGGTGCCATCCGGTAAAGCGTGTTGGTAGGAATCAGGCATGCATATAGTCGACTATGGCGAGCAAACCCTCGTCAGCCTGCTTGAATCTAAGGCTAAATAGGCTGTTCAAGGTTATTTCAATGTATTTGCTAGTAGAATTGTAGAATAAAGACCCGCCTTGCAAAAGTCTACAACTTGTCATTTTAGATTTTTACCAACAATTCGAAATTTCCTTAGGCAATCATTTTCGTAAATAGCTCGCATGATTTGGTATTGGCATTTTTTATTAGCATTTTGCACCAGCATCAAATGTTCCGTTCGGTATCCCGGAACATTCGAAGCATCCGCATTCATCAAGGCAGGAATAAAATCAGATAGCGTCATGATCCAAATTTGTGATCAGGCAGCAGAGCGGCGCTGTGAAGGCACACCGGAGAATTTGTCGAGTGATTACTTTTTATAAAAGCAACCCGGCAGATTGAATTTTTGGAGCGGAGTGCAAGAGTCGAACTTGCGCCTTCAACTTGGAAAACTGATGCTCTACCAACTAAGCTAACCCCGCATTTTGTGAGCCAATTATATCAAATTTTCTCATTTGTAGCGTGAGCTGTAGCACAATATTTAACAAGGCAGACCTTTTCCGGACAGTGACCGATTGCAGTTGAGGAAACTATCATTTTTATCCGTAAACCAGGTATGGTTCTGTGAGGCCGGGGTTATTTACCAAGGTTTCCAATATAAGCTGCACAGCTGCAATCAGACCGGTTCGGTATCGAATTATATCGAGCGCTTGCCAAAGGCTAGCAACGCCAATAGAGAATACAAATAGCCCAGCAATCTACTGGGAAATTTGGACACTGTAGTCCTCTACCTCTCCGAAGGGGAAGCTGACGCAAGCAGTCGCATGTTCTTGCCATTGCATCGAAACCCGCATACGAGTTGTACCCGAGGCAGAGCCGGGTACCGCGAAGATACCGCTGACGGCAGCATTGCCCGATCCACTGAAGACCTGTTCACCGGTATCCACAAAATCCCCATCGCGGTTAAAATCAATCCAGATCCTCCAGAATTCAGGGTAGCTGTTTCCGCTAAAGCCGGGGGACAGGGTCAAGCTGGCGTTCGCTCCGGCAGTCAGTGAGGCAGTGAGGCTGGTGAAGTCCGAGTAAGACGAGGCTGCGGACGAATTGTCCAGATCTCCGACCTGCACGCGGCTGATAAACTCGAAACTCTGATCACCACCAGACGAGCTACAATAGCTAATCGGGATGTCAACAGCGGTGATGTAGTTGTTTTTGACTTCGGAATCACTCCCATCGGAATTGGACGCAATCAGGATTGTCTCGTAGGTCCCGGGCGTATTGTAATTGACGGTGGGATTTTGGATAGAACTGGCCGCTGGCGTTCCACCTTCGAAGGTCCAGGACCAGGATGTGGGATTACCGGTGGACTGGTCGGTGAACTGTACACTACTGCCCAGGAGCACCGTGGTGGGCGTTGCAATAAATTCGGCCGTGAGTTGTGTCGTGACGGCAGTGATGTCGATCGAGTAATCCTCAACCTCGCCATAGGTGAAACTGCCGCAGGCAGAGGTATAAGCTCCCCACTGCATGGAAATCCGCATCCGAGTATTACCCGCGGCAGTGCTGGGTACTGCGAAATTGCCATTGACAGCAGTACTGCCAGAACCACTGAAAACTAACTCACCCGAATCCCCGAAATCTCCGTCCTGGTTATAATCGACCCAGATTCTCCAGAATTCAGGATAACCGGTTCCTGCGAAACCGGGGGAAAGCGTCACGCTGGCGTTGGTCCCGGCGTTGAGCGAGGCAACAACATTGGTAAAATCAGAATAAGCCGAGGCTCCCGATGGATTGTCTATATTGCCCACTTGTACCCGGCGAATAAACTCGAAGTCCTGGGTGCCAGCGGATGCAGTGCAGTATTGCTGGTTACCCGGCGTGACCACATTTGCAGGTGGAGCAGACTGCGCTGATTGGTTGGCAATCGGCGCTACATTATCAAAGGCAGACACGCTGTAATCGTAACTGGTATTCGCTAACACCGTGGTGTCGCTGAAGCTAAGGCCCGTCACCGTTCCCACCAGGCCGATATCACTGCGGAACACGTGGTATCCAGCTACAACACCCCCACCTACATCGATCGACGCGGACCAGCTCAGATCCACCCGTGAGTCACTGATAGCGATAGCACTTACGCTGCCGGGTACGGTCGGTGGATCAGTATCCAGACCCGGCGGTATGCCGATGCTGTGGGTGTCAATAATTTCTCCGGACACACTGAGAAATTCAAATGTGATGGCAATATCACTCGCGTCGACACGCATCGCCCCATAATCGTCGTTATATCTCACCTGGCTGCCAGAAATGGGAGCGACAATATCGCCGATACTTGCACCACCAAGGCCGTTGACAAAATAAACGATACCGTCAACCGATAACCGTTCGTAAATATGGTCGTGTGCGGAAATTACGGCGTCCACACCCCAGGCAGCAAAAGGCCATTGCATTTCACTTGTGGGACCATGCGAAGAAGAGGTATAGGGCGCGTGATGAAAGTAAACAATCTGCCATTGCGCGGTCGAGACCGCAAGTTGCGTCTGCAGCCAGTTCATTTGCGCCGTTCTATCGGATGCGCTGATGAGTGCAGCCACGCTGTCTATCGCGAAAAAGTGGACCGAGCCGCTAACGAAATCATAATAACGTTCGTTGCCGGAGGTACCACTGGTTTGCACGCCCGTGCCCGGTAAGTTGAAATAGTTTAGATATCCGTTCAAACCGGCGCCATCATCGTAATCATGATTACCCAGGGAAGGAAAAAACTCATTCACCGATGCACTGCCACCCGAACAATATATACCACTGCCGGCATCGGCCAGGGAATTACAGTAAAACTGACCAACAGCTTCATCATAATCCCCTGATCCGTATAGATTATCACCGGTCGTAATGATAAATTCAGGATTCCAACCATATACCAGACCAGCGACGTTGGCTTCATTGGCTGACGCGTCTCCATAGTCACCGATTATCGCGAATAATGGCTGTGCAACCGATGATGTGGTACCGAGGAACCAGAAAAGCACCACTTTTACCAATATATTACTGAGTTTGTTAGATAAAATTCGATACATCGCTGGTTACCCGCTCCTTATTGATTTTGGATGTCCTTTTCATAGAATGTCAGGTATCCGTTCGAACAAAAAAATTGTCCCCAAAGCGGACGACGCAGGAAAACTCCAATAAAACCTTGATCCCGGGAACCAAGAACTCTACCGCCCAACCGTACCAGAGGACATCGCCATACTCGGTAGTAGCACTACAGCCACCAGTAATAATCCGGCAATTGGAATGTATTCCCAGTATGTATTCTTACATTAGGCATTAGTTTTAACATCTATCCCTTAGTTCTATCATCACCCATTTGGGTTAAATTGAGGCAACTGAAATTCCGGCATACACCCGGATTGTCGATCGCTTCCCATGCATTGTTGACTGAGAGATTTATTGATTCAGCTCGTTGTGACGGTCCTGAGCCAAACTTCTACCGCAAAATCATTCATTGAACCGTAGCACGAACCCTTCGTACCAATTCCTGATCTCCAATCCCGACAATGCTTTTTTTACCGATGTTTTGTAAATACCAGGTCACCGTCCAGTCAACCGAGGACATCGGTGGAATCGACATATAAGCTCCCTGCTGCTCAATTTCGATGTAGTTTTGCAGTGGACTGGCGTAGAGTTCGATTTCAGCTTCACCGGTTGCAAACTGAATCAGATTGATATCCGGGTAGGTTTTGATAAATAGTAACCCGCTATCTGGATTTGCATTTGCTATCCACCCTTCCCTCCCATTATCAAGCACTTTTTGATTGACACCGATTGAAAGTTCATCTGCCTGGTAGAAATACCAGATGATGCGATCTATTTCCGTGGTTTTAAGATCGTCTCGTATTCGCTGTCCCGTCGATGGATAAAATGTATACCCTCCAGGGACACGGGTTACCTCCCAGGGTGCGTATTTGACCATATGATCTGACATATTTCGCAACGTATAGGTGATATCGATGCCATTACCCCGAACGCTTGGACTAAAGGTTTTTTCGACGCGCACCCCTAGATTCGATTCGGTTCTGCCAATCAGTTTGAACCTACTTCCCTGCTGCTGAATGTCGTAGGCGTCGCTATCAATAGCGGTTGGCGGCGGCCAACCCCAGTCACTTTGCGGACTGGTCCAGAAGGTCGACCCGATCAGCTCCCCTTCGCTCGACAAGGCATTGTTTCCCGCCAGGCTAAATTCAGTAATCCGACCACCCAGTGATGCGTCAACCACAAGTGTCAGGTCACCCATGTGCATGGTAATCAGCTGGTTTTGCACCTGAATTTGAACTTTATTAGCGGTTTCTGACAGCCGTTGGTTACAACTTTGAATTTCAGCGCTAGCCAGGTTTATTGTAAAAGCAGTCACAAGCAACAATGTGCGAACCGTATCCTTCACGCACCGAAAAGGATTGAACGGGCGAACAGAGGTTAAATAAATCACCCGTTGGCGTGTTCTGCAAGCAGGATCTAGTCGCATAGTCTTTACAGGATACATTTTGTTTTCTCTATCTGTGACCTGATTCCTTTAAAGCAAGCTTTGGTATATGCAAGGATATTGCCAATTTTACAAAATTCAAATTTTGTCAATTAGCCCGGAGGTTTCATGAACTGCCGCGATGATTGTGCAGGACTTTGTTTCCTCAGGAGATTTTCCGAACAAGTGTCGGACCAATGGATCCGGCCGACTGAGGAAAAGTTGGCGAGGAAACAAAGGCCAAGCAAGGGTGCGAGCAGGTTTATGAAATGTTCGGGCTAGACATGGGGCAAACCCTAAAAACAGGTTTTGAACCGGAGAAAAATTAGTGTTAGACAAGGCCCCCGGCGAACCTGAATGGCAATCCTGGTGTTACCTGGCAATTGGCGTATTGGCAATATATTGCACCATTCCCGTCGCCAGGGCTGTACGCAATACAGTCGCCGAAATAATTGGCCTCGAATTTTTTCTTTACCTTACGATTGCACTAACGCTAAGCGCGGGTGTGATGGCGTTTATCAGTCTGCGTAAAAGAAATCTCCCGACGAGAGCCTACTTCTGGTTATTCGGGATAGTTGCCGCGTTTATGGCATATATATACCAACTACGGGATATCCCTGAAGAGGCAATTCACGTTGCGCAATACGGCGCAATCGGTTTATTGGTATATCGTGCGCTTTCGCATCGAACTCGCGATTACAGCATATACATTATGGCCACCCTGATAGTGGGAATCATCGGTGTGCTGGATGAGTATATCCAGTGGGTCGCGCCTTCCCGTTATTTTGATTTAAGAGATATCAGAACCAATATCCTGGCCGGAGGTTTAGGACAGTTTGCTATTGTGGCTGGATTGAGACCCGGCTTAATCTGCAAATGGCCCGACTCGGCCAGCTGGAGTCGCTTGAGCTACATCCTGTCTGCGAGTTTATTGGTTCTCGTGCTGGGGTTTTTGAATACACCCCAGCGTATTGCCTGGTACGCCTCCGAGATCACGCCACTTTCGTTTCTGCTGGACAGTAAAAGCATGATGGTCGAATACGGGTATCGATATCATGATGAAAACATCGGTATCTTCAGATCACGATTTTCACCTGAGCAATTGGAACAATTGAATCGGGATCGAGGCGAAGAAGTAGCTGACATTTTCGATAACTATATTCGAGGCGAGGGTTATAAACTGTTCCTCGACAGCTTCACTGTCCCCCGAGACGCATATGTCCATGAAGCGGGGGTCCACCTTTTTCGCCGTGACAGATATTTCGACCGGGCTCAGGAGCCCGGCGAAAATCAAGCTGAACATTTCAAAATCGCTCACAAGGAAAACTCGATCTTGAGTAAATATTTTAGTGATTCACTGTATAAGTCAGGCCATCGCTGGAGCGAAGAAAAAGCGATACAGGTTAAATCCAATGCCAGTAGTACACCAGGATACCAAAGTGCCGTGAGTGCCGGGGTAATTACCCGACTTAGCGAAGCACAGGTAATTGCTCTTTTTTCGATCGCCATAGCCGGTTTTTGGCTTATCGGCTTTTTCACCGGCAGAATTCGCAAAATGATGTAGGCTGTGTTAACCATGTTGAGGTATAAAAAATGAAATTTCTTTACCAGACTTTTTTCATGATTACTTGTTTGATAACCACATCGAACTCGTTCGCCGGCTTATCTGAAAACGATCGCCCCTGGAGCGTGCTCTTGATTACGATCGATAACTTACGTCCCGATCGGATGTCTGTTTATGGATACGAGCGCGACACGACCCCCTATCTCAAGCATTTTGCTGAGGAGTCAGCTGTATTTGATAACGCGTTTTCCACATCTACCTGGACTTCGCCGGGCATGGTTTCCATTTTTACCGGCTATTATCCACCGGTACATGCTCAACATGGGCGCTTCAGTTATTATGACGAGGAAATGACGGCTGCCTTTAGAGTCCTCGCCGAAAATGGCTACGAGATCTTGGGACAGGCAATCTGGGGCGCAAGCCACGAGGGGTTTGGTTTCCAGAAGGCCCTCGGGAATTGGCCGAAACGAGATCTTGAAGACTTTATCGAGCAACGAATCGATAACAATACCCCTTTCTTTGCCTGGGCCCATATAAAGGATGTACATTTGCCTTATGCACCGACTGAACAAAATGCCAAACGGTTTGGTGCGCAGGGTAAACGCAGCGAGGCAATCGAGGCCGTCAAACAACACCGAATGATTCTCCGATATCCAGAGCGCGTTGACATCGAATTTGAACATGCCGGTAAGGTCGAATTCAGCGAACAGGATATTCCGGTAGTACGGGCCCTGTATGACGCTGAAGTCGCCGATGTGGACGAAAGGATGCGCCTCAGCCTTGAAAAAATGCGCGAGACCGGTCTTCTCGATCACACTATAGTAATAATTAGCGCTGATCACGGCGAAGAGCTGTTTGACCATGGATGGTTGGGGCATGCCTCGACCGGTTACGATGCAAAACTTTATGATGAACTGATCCGTATCCCGCTGATTATTCGCTTTCCCGATCAATCAATGACAGGCCACTACAACGCCATGGTTCAGGGTGTGGATTTCATGCCCACGATTTTTGATATCCTGGGGGTGAGCGCAGAAGGCATGCGACCACAGATGCAAGGACATTCATTTATTCCGATTCTAAGAGGGCAGGCAACAAAAATTCGTGACTACGTATTCAACCAGACCACCTTGAAGGGATGGACTACACCGAGAGAAGAAATGACTAAACGCATCGTGTCGGTACGCAGCACAACCAGGAAGCTTATCCGAATACCGACCCCGGACGGAGTGCGTATCGAAGGTTTTGATCTGCTCCAGGATCCACATGAATTGAATGACATTTATTCTGCAAGAGGCGATGAATTCAAACCGCTCGAAGATGCGCTGGCGAAGTGGATGGCCGGCAATCGCTCACATGCTGCTGAACTGGTACTGGGCGCCGCCGAAAAGCGAATCGATAATATCGCCAGCACGGTGCTTGGTGGCGGTGGTGTCGGCAAGGCGGTAACCGAGTGGTCGTCGATACAGACCATGGAAGAAACCTGGGGTCTGGAGCCCGGGAAATTCTATCGGCATGAACCATACGCCGCCAGTTGGCAAGAAATTCAGCGCAAGGCTGCGCATATGGTAGGCGAGGCAATGATTTGCAAATCGAAAGGCGGCGTGCTTGGCTCGAAGAAATCGGAACAACCCAGGGATATAGGGTCCTGGTATTGTGATAAGTAATCTTAAACCGGTTCAAACATGAATATTCCTGTTGAGAAAAGTTCTCACCTCGAAAGCTTCAAGTCGGCGCTTTCTCTGTATTACCAGCCGCGTCTACTCATTATTTTCGTCATGGGTTTTGCCAGTGGATTACCCCTGGCATTATCCAGTGCGACGCTGTTCTTTTGGCTGGCGGAGGCCGGGGTTGCACTGGCTGCAATTGGATTATTTGCACTCGCAGGGACACCCTATAACCTCAAATTTTTCTGGGCGCCCTTTATCGATCGTGTTCCGTTACCTGTTTTAACCCGCCTACTCGGGCGACGTCGATCCTGGATGCTGGTGATCCAGGTCGGGTTGATGGTCTCGATCGCTTATCTGGGGTTCAGCCAACCCGAGACTAGGCCCGTACTGACAGCGGTATGTGCCCTGGCGGTGGCCTTTTTTTCAGCCAGTCAGGATATCGTTATCGATGCCTACCGAATCGAAATTCTCGATCGCGATGAACAAGGTGCCGGTGCCGCCATGACCCAGGCCGGCTACCGATTGGGGGCAATTTTTGCCGGCGCGGGGGCATTGTTCCTGGCCGAACAGGTGGACTGGTCGATCGTCTATTCCGTCATGGCAGTACTCGTGGTCGTCGGTATGCTGGCCGCTATTTTTGCGCCTGATTCCGATAAAAGAAACCCTGAACTGATCGAGTTCCATGACGGCAAAGGAATTCGTTCTTTCGTGGTTGATCCTTTCGTCGAGTTTTTCCAGCGCAACAAACCCGTTAC
Organism: uncultured Gammaproteobacteria bacterium; assembly: GCA_964488685.1. Lineage (GTDB taxonomy): Bacteria > Pseudomonadota > Gammaproteobacteria. The sequence goes on along the minus strand of CAZAVY010000026.1, from coordinate 20,696 downwards.
AGCATTGACTATTCTGGCATTTATCCTGTTATACAAATTCGGCGATGCTTACGCGGGCGTGATGGCCTACCCATTTTATTTCCAAATGGGTTTCAGCAAATCCGAGGTGGCCACAGTCAGTAAGTTATTCGGTGTGATTGCGACTGTTGTAGGCGTGTTCGTTGGTGGAATGCTTGTCAAGAGATACGGCATCATGCAAAGCCTTCTGGGTTGCGGTATTTTGCAAATGTTTTCGAACCTGATGTATGCCGCCCAGGCCATCGCCGGACATGATGTTGAGCTACTTTACTTTACCATCGGTATCGAAAACCTGTCGGGAGGAATGGGCTCATCCGCCTTCGTGGCATATCTATCCGTATTGTGTAATATCACCTACACTGGCACTCAATTTGCTTTGTTTACCTCGTTTATGGCGACCGGTCGGACAATCCTGTCAACTTCAAGCGGTTGGGTGGTTGAGATGACGGGCTGGTTCGACTTTTTCCTCATTTCAACTGTTGTCGCCTTGCCCGGTTTACTGCTGCTGGTGTGGATGATGAAGAATTTACCGCTATCGGTACAAATCAAAAAGCAGGAATAAGCGGGTCGGTATCTCTATGCTTGTCTCCCGACGGGTACCTTATCATCCGAAATGCTGACGGCATGCTTCAGCATCTATAATTCCCGCATCACATTAATCATGCAGCAATCATTTCATCCCCTTGTAATCTGGACAGTTTTTGCTATTTGGTATAGGTTGGAACATTCCATCATCCATATCGAGGCCAAAACATGTCTAAAGACGCCGAGCCCGGGAAAAACAAGAAAATTTCAACCAGGGAATACAACAGGGAACTGGCGAAGTTGCAGATCGAACTGGTCAAGTTGCAGGAGTGGATCAAGGACAAAGGTTTAAAGGTAGTCTGTATCTTCGAAGGCCGCGACGCAGCCGGCAAAGGCGGGGTGATCAAACGCATTACCGAAAGCCTCAATCCACGCATCTGTCGCGTGGTTGCGCTGGGCACTCCGACTGAACGCGAGAAAACGCAATGGTATTTCCAACGTTACGTGCCACATTTACCCGCCGAAGGGGAAATGGTTCTGTTCGACCGCAGCTGGTATAACCGCGCCGGGGTCGAACACGTGATGGATTTTTGCACCGAGGACGAGTACCAGGAATTTATGCGTAGTTGCCCGGAATTCGAACGCATGCTGGTGCGTTCCGGCATTATCTTAATCAAGTACTGGTTTTCGGTCAGCGATGACGTTCAGGAAATCCGCTTCCAGGGACGCCTCAAGGATCCGACCAAACGCTGGAAACTGAGCCCGATGGACCTCGAATCTCGCAAGCTCTGGGTTGAGTACTCCAAGGCAAAAGATGATTGTTTTGCACATACCGACATCAAACAGGCACCCTGGTACGTGGTCAAATCCGATGTCAAGAAGCATGCCCGGCTGAATTGCATCAAACACCTGCTGAGCATTATTCCCTACCGGGATCTGACCCCTGAACCAATCAAGCTCGAGCCGCGCGTAAAAAGCAAAGGATACGTGCGACCACCCATGGGCGATCAAACATTCGTGCCGGAACATCACTAACAGAGAAACTCAAATATTCCCATGGCAACTTCAAATCCTGTAAATAGCAAACTGTCGGTAGTAAGCGATGCGGCGGAAACCGAGCCTGGGGATGCCGCCGATGCGGTTGCCTCGACAGAAACGATAGAGTACGCGGATCTCGACGCGCCCGAGCTCTACCTCAATCGCGAGTTGACCTGGCTCGAATTCAATTGCCGGGTATTGCACGAAGCGCAGGATGAATCCAACCCGCTGCTGGAACGCCTCAAGTTTGTCGGCATCGTCAGTTCCAATCTCGACGAATTTTTCATGAAACGGATCGGCGGTCTAAAACAACAGGTTGGCGCCGGGGTGCTGGATTACAGCGTCGATGGCCGCCTGCCTGCGCAACAGATCGAGGAGTGCTACGTCAAGGTGCGCGAACTCGAGGCGCAAAAGTCCGAGCTGGTGCCGCGCCTGATCGATCAACTGGCTGAACAGGATATTCACATTACGCCCTACGATGCTTTGAGCGATGAAAACAAGGCAATCGTGCGCGACCACTACTTCGACAACATTTACCCGTTGGTCACACCGCAGGGTGTCGATTCGGCGCACCCGTTTCCATTTATCTCGAACCTCTCGCTAAACCTGCTGGTCACGCTGCGCCACCGTGACAGCGAAGACGAGCTACGCGCTCGCGTCAAGGTTCCGGTGGGTCTCGGTATCCCGCGCTTTGTACAGGTGCCCGATACTTATATCTTCGTGCCCCTCGAGAGCGTCATGGCGAAGAACCTCGATGTTCTGTTTCCAAATATGGTCATCGAGGATAGCGAGTTGTTTTATGTTACGCGCAACGCCAACACCGCACGCGATGAAGACCAGGCGGATGATTTACTGGCGATAATCGAATCCGAAGTACGTCATCGCCGCTTTGCCAATATCGTACGGCTAGTGGTCGAACAGGACATGGATGCAACCCGGCGCGGCATGCTCGCCGCCGAACTCGGGCTTGACGAAGCCGATGTTTTCGAAAAGAAAGGCCTGCTGGCGACACGGGATCTGCTCAGCCTTTGCGATCTGGAAATTCCGGCGCTACGCGACATACCGCACTACCCGATCGACCATCCGAAGCTGATTCACATACCGAATATTTTTCACGCGGTGCGTGACAACGGTTCGATCCTGCTGCAGCACCCTTACGAATCGTTTTCAACGACGGTGGAACGCATGCTGCGTGAAGCCAGCCGAGACCCCAAGGTACGTGCAATCAAGATGACGCTCTATCGTACCTCGGGTGATACCAAAGTTATCGAATACCTGGTCGATGCCGCGCAAAACGGTAAACAGGTTGCGGTCGTGGTGGAGCTCAAGGCACGCTTCGATGAAGCCGCCAACATTCGCTGGTCAAGCCGGATGGAAGAAGCCGGCATTCACGTGACTTACGGTGTAATGGATCTGAAAACTCACTGCAAGGTCATCATGGTGGTGCGCAACGATTACATCGGGCTACGGCGTTATGTGCACATTGGCACCGGTAACTACCACGCAGGCAACGCCAGGCTCTATACCGATCTCGGATTGTTGACCTGTGATCAGGATATTGGCCGGGATATCACCGAGCTGTTTAATTACCTGACCACCGGTTTCACCCCGAAGCGCAACTACCGCAAGATCCTGCCGGCGCCGAAGTTACTGAAACGCGCTCTGCTCGATAAAATTCAGCGTGAAATCGATCAACATGATTCAAAATCCCCCGGGCATATTCAGATCAAGGTCAATGCGCTCGAAGATCAGGACATTGTGCGTGCGCTTTACCGGGCCTCACAGGGCGGGGTAAAAGTCGACCTGATAGTTCGCGATAGCTGTCGCCTGCGCCCCGGCATTGGCAAGCTGTCCGACAATATTCGCGTGTTTAGCGTAATCGGTCGCTTCCTCGAGCACAGCCGCATTTACTACTTTAAAAACGACGACAACCCGGAGTACTACATCGGCTCTGCCGATACCATGAAACGCAATCTCGAACACCGGGTTGAAGTGCTGGTTCCGGTTGAAGGCGCCGAATTACAAGCCGGATTACGAAATATTATCGATAGCCTGATGTCAGATAAATTCAACATCTGGCAGATGAATTCAGATGGCTCCTACACCCACTTACTGGGCAAGAACAAAGAGGGGGAATCCAGTCAGCAGGCCTTGATTCGTCAGGCCCAGCAACGCATTCGAGATGCCACACGTCTCAAACGGCGAAAACCCCAGGCAGCGCGACGCAGAAATATACACCCGAGTGCAAGATAGGCGACCGGCCGGCCCACTCGGCCGACTCAGCTAGCTACGCATCACCGCCCCGGATAAATTTTTCGGGTAATCGAAATATTCGAATGTCGTAGTCGTGTTTGACCAATCACGCCAGCGGGTGATGTCGCAGCTCAAACTGATCAATCCACAGGTCGGTACGTTGTCGATGCGGAATTGCTTACCGAAGGAATTTGCACAATAGGTGATGTCCGGGTTGTGGAACACCAGCATCAGCGAGCCCTGCTGATCGTCCTGGTTTAAAATGATATCCTCGATCGACCCGCTTCCCAGGAAATATAGATCCGATTCAAGTTCGATATCCTGCGACGCGAAGCCACAGGCCTCGGAAAATAACTGCGCGGTAGTATTGGCGCGTAATGCCGGGCTCGAAACTACTCCCTCCAGACTTTCACCGCGTGCTTTGAAACGCTTTCCCATCATCGGAGCATCGCGTAAGCCACGATCATTGAGAGGACGTTGTTTATCGCTGAGGTTGCCGTCAGACCAGCTCGATTTGGCATGTCGCAAGAGGTATAAGGATTTCATGATGACCGTCATGCCGACCTGAGTGTCAGCATCCATTGTGAACACACTGCGATAGTACAAGATTCACGCATACGCGCAACTTCGCGTATCTGCATTGGTGCTATCAAATTACGGAAACGACACAATGATGATATCTATTCGTAGATTTGCTGGATATATATCTGCACCGGATCACCGTCGAAAATTCCAAAAGTTGCACGCGCAACAGGATCATCGTCGAATTCCCCGTCCGCATCCCAGTCAAATCGTAACCATAGGTGTAGTGCGGCATTGAGGTCTGTCGTGGTATCTATGAAACCATCGTTGCCGGCGCCTGGAGCAGGGAAGCTCAGATTGACATCACCAACCGATGCCGGCGCATTGACTACGACCGGTACTGAGAGTCCCGGGGGCGAGCCCACCGCAATCAAATCGGAATTTGCAATCAAGGTACAACTGTCGAGAATGTTTTTCTGGAAACTGCTGCCGTCCCAGAACTCGGTAAAAACCGGCATCAACAGCGAATTAATTTCCGATCCGTGTACATTTTCCATTCGTAGGCGACCGAACCGCTGGTTGTTGCCAGTCGGGCCGAGTACGTGAGTAAGCGGCGCGAAACTGGTAGCTACCTCACCATCTCCGACCGAACCGATTTCCGGATTGATATCAGCCACGAACGGAGCCACCTGGCTATTGGCGTACTTGCTGAATGCCAGCGGGGCGCCCGGCCCGTAACGATAAATATCGGCACCGAAGGTATAGTCGACGGTACCGTCGTTATTTACCGAGAATATCATTGCGGCAGCGGGGCTATAGTCGACCAGTAACGGCAGCGTATCGCTTCCCGGAGTCGTGTCATCCTGACTGGCGGCAACACTGACGCTGCCGCCGTCGAGTTTGACGAAAGCATCCCGATACTGCGCGGTGGTTCCGCCGAGTGCGTTTTTAGCGGTGACGGTAATGGTCGGTGCGATAGCGTAGCTGAAAGCCTCGCCGATATAGGTAAACGCGGCGCAGGTTTCGGCAAATACACCATCGCCATTGATCGTGACCTCGAAAGATGCCGGGATAAAACGACCGACGATTATATCGTCTCCGACAATATCAGCGCCTGGTTCACCCAGATAATTATCAGCCGCGGATTGAAGTGTAAAACTGCCGACCTCGGTATATTGTAAATCGGTGACATTAAAGAAACCCCCGCTGAACTCGCCCTGCAATATGTTGCCATTGTTGAGCACGCCGGGCATACCCGGTGAAGGCGTATAACTGGCGACTGCCGCCGAAACGCTAAGTGTGGTATTCCAGGCGAAGCTCGGTGCAACCGAATTATTGGCGTAGGCGCCGCTATCAAGAACGCCATTGTTATCCAGGTCGTCAGCGGCGCTCCACAGCACTCCGGATACGGTCGCAGCAAAATTACTCCCCGCGGTTGTGAATATCGCATCACCTGGTGCAGTGCCACCCAGGTTAGGCGTCGGTCCCGGGCCGGCTTCAATTGTGGTTACGGCGATGCCGAATGGTCTCACCGTGAGGATAGTGCTGGTTCCGGCAATGATCGCATCGCTATGAGTATTGGTATTGTCGACAAGTGTCAGGCTGTACTGACCGACATCACTGCTGTCGAGGTTGAAACTGGCCTGCCCGGGCGTTACCGAGAAATCGAATGTGATCGCTGCGCTGGCGGGAACATTCGGCACCGTAACCACACCGATATTCGGATCGTTTGCCGCAAGCAGCACCCCACCCCGATCGATGCTGGCGTCCAGTATGATCGCGGCGTAGTTATAAGTGGTATCGATACCGCAGGTTGCGCTGCCGAGCAGGTCGTCAGTCCACATCTCGACATTCATCGCCATCGGTCGGCCCGCAACCTGGATCGGGTCTTCGGTTATGACGAACAGGTTACTGGCATAGACAATTACGACACTGGTCGAGGTAACACCGTCGATAGGGTCAACAACGGTAATCGTCAGGGTTTCGGCATGGGTATTGGTCAGGTCCAGGACAATCTCACCCGCGTCCGATAACAGGTAGGTATAACTGACTGCACCATCGTCGTCGTTGTCGGGATTTGGACTGGTTACGTTATCGGCGTTATTCACACTCCAGTTGCCGTTGCCGGTAGACACGCTGATATTGACCTGGTTGGTATAAGTCGTGACCGGATTGTTCGACGCATCCTCGGCGATGATTGTTACGGCATTGGGCAGACAGGTGCTGGCCGCGGTGGTTGCAGGCGTAATGCTAAAGTGATCAATCATTGACGTGCCACAGGGATGGGTTGCATTCATGTCGGCGATAATTTCACCAACAGTCTGAACCTTATCGTAAACGCGCACTTCGTCGATGATGCCGTTGGCTGAGTTCGCCGTTCCACCGGGATGGTAGTTGCTGCGATTGTCTCCGAAATAGAGCGTGCGCAGGTTTCCGATCTGCCCGTTGGTGGCTGTTGTATGCGTTGCCGCCAGGGCGCCGTTTATGTAAATCTCCCGATTACCGCTCATGTTCCAGGTAACCGCAATATGGGTCCAGACACCGGCGTTGATATTGTTAACCCCGGTTTGAAATGAATAATCGCCATCGGCACTGTCTTCTAACGCAAAGCGCAGACGTCCATTGTTGCGCAACGTGAGGTAGAAATACTTGTCTGCTCCGGGCAAGTCATTCGGTGATGCATCGGCGAGCATGCGGTTACCTCCACCAACCCAGTTAGCGTTGCTGTTGTACCAGAAGTTAATACTGCCGAGGTTTCCGACGTCGTTATCGATATCGATACCGCTGTCGAATCCATATTGTGCGCCATTGGAATTATTGAAAGGAACCGTGATTCCCCGGCAAACCCGGGCCAGAACCGAATCGACCCCGGCGCCGGTACCGAGCGCAAACGCGCCGGTGAAGTTACCCGACTGATCGACAACTTCACCGGCACTTCCATTCCAGACACCGGCGTCGGCATCGAGTTGGAACCATGCGAGCGAGTCGGCACAGCTACGAGTACTGCCATCGAGGTTTCGACCCAGGGACTGGTTGGTGAAAATTGATGTCACCGCACTATCGGACAGTACCGAATTGAACACCAGTAATTCATCCAACTCACCCTGGAAATACTCGGGCGTACCGCCGGTATCTTCGATCCGCCCGATACTGGAGAAACTGTTACCGATGATGCCGGCAATGCTGGTGCCGGAAGCGTCGAGCGCGCCATCGATATAGATCTTGTAATCACCCGTGGTCGAATCGCGGGTCAGCACGACGTGGTGATAGCTACCGTCGTTGATAGCTATAGCCGACTTTGTTGCGTAATCGTTGCCGACCGAGATGCCGATACGCCCGCTCGCGTCGAGCCAGCCCCAGAAGATGTCATCGGAGCCACCTGCTTCCTCGACTCCGGTAACTCCGGGTGCCCTCCAGCCGATATCATCGCCAGTCTGAGTCGTGCGAATCCAGAAACTCAACGAGGCCGTAGTACGCAGGTAGGAAAATATATCGTTGGACTCGATGTAATCATCGACCCCGTCAAAATCACCGGCGCGACAAATCTGCCCGGGATTGATCGTGGTCAGCCCACTGGCTAGGTTGGCATTGGCATCGTTACCGTTACCGCTACTGTCGACAACTTCGTTGGCGCTGCCATTCCACTGCACTTCATCCATGCGCAGCTCGATTTCGGGTTGCACCACTTCGAGCACGCAGACATCATCCACATGCCAGTAGTCAAAATCTGCACCACTGCCGCTGGTTTGCACGATACGCACTCTCAAGCCGGCGTGCTGGGCATCGACCGGCAATGCGTAGTTGCGTTCGAAAATCTGTCCCGGAACACCGCTCCCGGCAAAGGTTTCGAGCGTAACCCAGCTGTTCAAACCATTGAGATACTGAATCTGCAAATTCTCGACTCCGTCGGGATCTTCACTGAAACTATCGTCACCGCGTCGAATCCAGAGGCTTAACTGGAACGGTTTGCCGTTCGCGTCTATCGCCGTACTGTTGGTGACATTGACTTGTCCCCATCGGGTGAACAGGCTGTTCGCGCCTGAATTGAAAGTATCGGAATTGATGCCCGCACTACCGCCGCCGCTGGTGTTGACGATCCAGTTGGCAAGTCCCGACTCGAAGTCGTCACAAAATCCCGGTAGGGTAACGGTCGCTACCGACGCGTCGCGCAACGCTATCGCCCCGATCGCCCAGTCGTCGATCTCGTTCAGATTCCAGGTCAGGTTTACCGACGCACTGCCGGGAAAGGTCGCGCCCGCACCCGCGGTACGATTAACGCCGGGTTGAGTCTTGAAACTCCATTGCTCAGTCCCGCCGACAACCACCGGGTTGCTATCCTGTCGCTCGGCAGCCATAACGCCGATAATGGTTTCACCGGCCGATGCGATGACGATTGCACTCGCGGTGCTGGATTCGCCGGTATTTGACTGAAACAGCCCGTAAGGACTGACCTGGTTGACCCCGGTAAATGTTATGACACCGACTCCGGCGCCAAGTTGTACCTGTTCGTTGAAAGTCACGACAACATTTGCCGTAGTAGGCGGTGGGTTTAACAGCGACCAGATTTCAACCCGGGAATCATTTGACTGGGTAGCCTCGCCGACGAAGGTCAGGCCGATGCCGTTGTAGGTCACCGAGTTGACAGTCTCCAGGTCATTGTTGAGCAACGACACCCCGACGATCATCAGACGGTCGGCACCCGCTCCGGTAGTATGCGATACGCTCAAGGTGGTTGGATTGTTATCAACTACAGTGGATACGTTGTCGACAGCGATCACCGCATCTGCGTCTACCGCGAACAGCGCCAAAACCAGAGCAACAGCTCGCAGGCTGCGTCTAAAGCTTTGATTTACAGGGCTGTGGAACATATTGAAACCATTGATTTTGATCCAATCTTAAGTATAAACAAGCATCCCATCGGCATGTTGCGAACTACCTTATTTAACCCTTAAAAAGCGACGAAACCTCGATATTTCCGGATAAAAGGCGTGTGTTTAAGGCTGTTTTCCGACAACTGGACAATTGTTCCTGCCGCTTCCTGAAAATAATGCTCGATTCTGTAGCCATTCTATAGCATATTTAAGGCCTGCTATGTATAAATTATTCAACCTGATCAAATGGTTAGAGACATGTCTGAAAATAAAGTTGAACCTATTAGCGCGAACCAGGCCTACGCGCTGCTGCAGCGAGAACCCAGCACCGCGTTTATCGATGTACGTTCCGATATGGAGTACCTGTTTATCGGCCATCCCTCCGGCGCGGTAAGCATTCCGTGGATCGACGAACCTGATTTTATCATTAACCCCGATTTCGAACGCGAAGTACGTAAATTAATCCTCGGTGGTGTAATTCAGTCATCGCAACATGACAGTGTTCCGGTGCTGTTGATATGCCGTAGCGGGAATCGCTCGGAAGAAGCCGGTAAACTGTTAATCGAACATGGATTCGAGCATGTTTACAACATCGAACACGGCTTCGAGGGTGGGCTCGACGGCAATCACCATCGCAGTACCATCTCCGGCTGGCGCTTTGACGGCCTGCCCTGGGAGCAGTGCTGAACGGACAGACTCCTAGCCCGAACATTTAGAAAATCATGCGATTATAGGCATCGAGAGCCGCGACCTTGTAGGCTTCGGCCAGGGTCGGATAATTGAACACCGTTTGCACGAAGTAGTCGAGTGTTCCTCCGAGCGAGATAACCGCCTGCCCGATATGAACCAGTTCGGTTGCTCCTTCGCCGATGATATGCACCCCTAGCAGTTTCTGGGTTTCGATTGAAAACAACATTTTCAGCATGCCCTCGCGTAAGCCGATAATCTGACCTCGCGCCACTTCCCGAAATCGAGCGACACCCACCTCATAGGAAATACCGCGTTCATTGCACTCCTGTTCAGTCAATCCAACCATACTGATTTCCGGAACGGCATAAATGCCGTAAGGAAAGAGTTCAGGCTGGCTTGCTACCTCGGTACCGAATGCATGGCAAGCGGCGTGCCTGCCCTGTTCCATCGAGGTCGATGCCAGGCTCGGGAAGCCGATTACATCACCGGCTGCATAGATATGCGGTTGCACGGTCTGGTAGTCTTCATTCACCAGAATCCGGCCGCGATAGTCGACTTCTATGCCGACTTTTTCCAGCGACAGATCGTCGGTAACCCCCTGTCTCCCAGCCGCAAACAGCACCGTATCCACAGCAATGCTCTTACCGCTTTTGAACCTGCATACTACCTTGCCATCGTCGAACCTGTTAATGGTGCTTAACTTATCGTTAAGGCGTACCTGGATATTGCAATCGCGCAAGTGATGAATCAGCTCGTCGACAATTTCACGATCGACGAAACCGAGTATGTAGTCGTTCGATTCGAGGACCGAGACTTCTATGTCCAGCGCCTTGAAAATAGTTGCATATTCAAGACCGATGACACCGCCGCCGACAACCAGTAATTTTCTCGGAATGCGATTGAGTTCCAGGATTTCGTCGCTATCCAAAATGGCATCACCATCGAAGGGAACCGTATCGGGCCGACGCGTTTTCGTGCCGACACAGATCACAATAAAATCGGCGGTGAAGTCGTTCACATTGCCGTCGTGGTTTTCGACACTAATCGAGTTTTCGCCCGTAAACCGGGCATGCCCATGCCCGATCTCGACGTTGTTTCGCATCAACTGATGCTGGATGATTTCGATTTCGTGTCCGAGGGTTGCTGTCAGCCGCTGTTTGAGATCGTCGGCGGTGATTTTGTCCTTGACCTTGTAGCTACGCCCGTATATCCCGCGCTGGCGCCAACCCGACAGAAACAAAACCGTTTCACGCAACGTCTTGCTCGGAATTGTTCCGGTATGCACTGTGACCCCGCCCACGACCTCGTTTTTCTCGACCAGTAGTACTTTTTTACCGATCTTGGCCGCCTGAATTGCGGCGCGTTTGCCTGCCGGTCCACTGCCAATCACTATCATGTCGTAATGTAAGTTCAAGCCGTTTCTCCGTAGCTATTTGAAATATAGCTAGTTATTGATCTCGAGCCGTTGGATTTCCGTCAAAATACCACCGACGCTACGGGGGATCGGCGGAATTTTCCTGAGCACTTCAGGTAAATCCTGTTGCGCAAGTTTAGCCGCCTGCCAGCTATCATACATTCCGTAAACCACGCTGTAGACTTCGGATTTTCCGGTGTAAGTCTTGAATATTCTGAGTTGCGAAATATCGACCTGCTGTCTGGCCAGGTTATCGACATATTGGTAGAAAACTGAAACATCGAATGTATTAAAATTCAGCACTAGTATCTGATGCGTGCCGACACCCGTTTCGCTACTGTTAATCCAGTCGAGCGACTGCTGTAGCTCGCGTTTAAAGCGCTCTGAATTCGGTTCTGCTTGCTGCCGGGTAGTGTTCGGATCGTCCTCACCCGTTACCGCAATTCGTTGATCACCATCGTGGGTCGCCTTTTCGATATCCGCATCAGTCTCAGCCGCTGTATCTGGATTTTCCGATACCACAGACTGGGTAATTGTATCGGTGGTATCTTCAACTTCCGCCGCCGCTTCAGATTCGGGTTCGAATTTGGTCACGGGCGAGGTGTCCCGCAAGGTCTCCAGCTCGGGTTCGGCTTCAACATCGTCCCTGGCCCCGGATAGAGTTTGGCGCGAGATTTCAGGCTCAACTACAGGTTCGACTTCAACCATTGCTTGGATAACCGGTTCGGGTTCGATAGCGACTATTGATGGCGGCCCGGAAATATCATATTGACCCCTCAGGTAATACCAGCCGCCAGCTATTGCGAATGCACACAGGACCAAAACTGCAACAATAATTTTACTACCCTGGCGAATCGATTCGCTGTCACTCGGATCGGAAGAACTGATCTGGGCGCCATCGCGGGCGATAATTTCAATAATCTGTCCGACCACGCCATGGGTGGATGCCAGATTATTGCGCAAGGCTGCAGGCATCGAAAGTTTACCGGTCGGGTGATCGGGGAACAGGTGAAACCCGAGAAAAGCGTCCACTTCGTCAGGACTGAACGGCATGTGTTGAAAACTCTGAACGCGCACCTGGTATTGCTGCGAAAGTTGACGCAACTCGTTGAAACCTTCCGTGCTACTGGCGATTATCAAGTTGAGATTTTTGTCGACACCATCGGTAGACCAGCTGAGAAACAACTGGTGTCGTGTCTTATTAAGCGCCATTTCGAAATGATCAGCGACAACAATATCGCCGTTTTGCGCGGCTTTGAATAGATCTTCAACTTTTGCGCTACTGTCGTGCAGGGTGTAATCCCCGGACGCCTCCGCGGCCAGGTCTAACCAGTGAATCCTGCTAGCGGCAAGCCTGTTTTGACATAATTCCTGCATCAAGCGGGTTTTTCCAACCCCGATTTCGCCATAGAGCAAAAACAGCGCGGCACCCGCTTTAAACTCACGCCTAAAATCCTCCATCAAGTTGGCAGTTTGACGGGTTAGAAAGAATGGATTACTCACAGTCTAATTATAGTATTTGTTGAGGCAATATGGCTGCTGTCGTTTATACTGCTTAGCAGGATTCGATTCAAATCTTAATTTCCGTCCGGAGTGCTATTTGTCCCAGCCAAACTACGATTTTGACGACTTGATCGCGCTGCAGGATATTATCCGCAGTGCAGCCGATAATCATCTCTCAATGTATTACACGCGCTCCACTGCGAACTATAAGACCGACGGATCGATCGTTACCGAAGCCGACCTGGCAATGCAAAAGGCGCTTAGCGGTACCCTTGCAGGGCGTTACCCGAAGGTGAAGATGCTGGGGGAAGAAGTGAGTGAAGACGCACAGCTCGAAGTCATCCGGGGCGATGCCGACTACTGGTGTCTCGATCCTCTCGATGGCACGACCAATTTTCACGCCACGGTTCCACTATTTTCAGTTTCCCTGGGCTTGATTAGCGAGGGCAAAATCGTGCTCGGGATAGTTTACGACCCGGTTCGGCACGAATTTTTTGGCGCTATCAAAGATCAGGGGTTCTGGATTAACGGAATTCGAGCAGTACGTCCTCAACAACCGAAAACAATCGCCAGTTGTATCGCGGTCGTCGATTTCAAACGCCTCAGTGCTGAAATCAGTACCGGGCTGGTACTCGATACTCCGTACAAATCTCAGCGAAATATAGGTACCTGCGCACTGGAATGGGCCTGGCTGGCAGCGGGTCGGGTCAACCTTTTGTTACATGGACGCGAACGCATATGGGACTACACCGCCGGCGTTTTGTTGACCGGCGAAGCAGGTGGCGAGTGCGAAACTCTTGAGGCCGAACCCGTGTTCAAACAGACGCTGCTACCGCGTTCGGTGATCGCCGCAAGCAACTCCGACCTGTTCGACCAATGGGTTGCCAGAATCCGGGGCGATAACTGAACAGGCTATATTGTCAGACTCTGATTCTGCTGTTGCTGTTTACCGCAGTTGCCGTAAAGGCAGAATCGTTTGGCGTGCTCTCGCAGAATATGCATCGCCTGTTTGACAATGTCGACGATGGTAACAATGAAGAAATTGTATCGCGCAGTCACTTTCGAAAACGAGTAACAACAGCTGCCAGGAAAATTGGCACGCACTACCGACTACCCCATATTGTCGCGCTTCAGGAAGTCGAAAACTTGAACGTGCTAACTCAGATAACCGGGCAAATCGAACAGGGCTACCAGATTCGTTATCGTCCTGTTCTGATTCCGGGACAGGATGTATCTGGAATCAACCTCGCTTTCCTGGTTCGTTACGGAGTCGAAATTAAAAAAGTCGGCCAATTGTTTACCGATAAAATCTTCAATGGCAAGCCGCTGTTTTCAAGGCCACCGCTACACCTCGATGTTTGCTATATCGGAAACTGCCTATCGTTGCTTAACCTGCACCTACGCTCCATGCGCGGTATTGACAGCCGTGATGACGGTAAGCGCGTCGCTGCTAAACGCCTGCGTCAGGCTGAATCCATTGCCAGCTGGGCTCAACGGTTTCAGCAATCAAAACCACAGGATTGGCTGATGATCTTGGGTGACTTCAATGCCCTGACACCGTCCGACAAACACGTTGACGTTGCAGGCATAATTCGAGGTAACCCGGACAATAGATCACTGCGGTTTGCGGCGCGTGATCTGTTAGAGCCGAATCTGATCGATCTGACATTGCGCATTCCTCAACCAGATCGACACTCGTTCGTCTATCGGAAAAAGCGCCAGCAGCTCGATTATATACTGGTCAATCAATCTTTCACGGCTGACCTCGAGACCATCGCTTTCGGCAACATCGACAGGCGTTTTTCTGATCATGCAGGGCTACTCGCGTGGTTCAAATGGTAGTCAGGGATTATTGCTGGCGGTGTGCCTGTGACAGATATACCCGTGATTGCATCTCGATCAGGCGACTCGCGGTACGTTCGAACTCGAAACGGAGCCTGTTACCAAGATAGAGCTGGTCGGGTTTTACCGCGGCACTACATATCAGTTTGACTCGATGGTCGTATAGAATGTCGAGGAGCAGGACAAAGCGTCGCGCTACATCATCATCCGAATCGTTCATTTGCCGGATTTCGGTCAGAATCAGGGTATTAAAAAATCGCGCCAGTTCGAGATAGTCGTTTTGACTGCGCGTCGTTTCGCAAAGCTGGACAAAGCTGAACCAGACTGTATCTTCACCGCAGAATTGATGCGCGAGCATACGTCCGTTGATAATTAGTTCGGTTTGCTCGCTCTGTACCGGTACCACATGCTGTTCGAGATAGGCACGGACCGTGGCATCGGTGTGGTCGTTGTGAGGAACCGAGTACAAATCGGTTTGTTGTAAGAACTGCAATCGATAGTCCTGCCGACCGTCAAGATTAACCACAGCACAATTTTTTGCTATCAAATCAATTGCCGGCAAAAATCGCGCGCGTTGCAAGCCGTTCCGATAAAGATCGCCCGGCGCTGCATTTGAAGTCGTCACCAGCACCACGGCTTCAGCGAACAGGGCCTCGAGCAACCCTGCCATGATCATAGCGTCGCCAATATCGACAACCATAAATTCATCAAGACATAACACCCGGGTCTCCACCGCGATCTCCCTGGCAACCTGTCGCAGCGGATTTTCGATGTTCTGGAGTTGCTGTAGAGACTCGTGGATACGTTTCATAAAACTATGGAAATGGGTTCGCTCAGCCTTAGACTCAGTAGGTAAGGTCTGGTAGAAGATATCCATCAGCATCGTTTTGCCACGCCCGACCCCACCCCATAAGTAAAGGCCGGTGATTTTTGAATGCTTAATCCGCCCCGATAGCAGGCGTCGCCACCCGGTTTCAGGGTCTGTACTGAGAACCCGATCATGGAGGTCGTCGAGCAACCCAAATGAGTGCTGCTGAGCCGAATCCACCACAAATCCGGGTTGGTGCATCAATGCCTGGTACTTTTGTGAGGGCTTCATCATTTCAACGGCTTTTGATCCAGGATATTCCGCAATCGGTTCCATAGCTGAGTCAGGCGGTAGTGGTAAATAAAAATATAACTGCTTTTCAACATCTTATCGTGCTTTTTTAATGTTTTTTGCTAATATCACCTATAGACGGGTTGAGTGTATTGTATTTAATATCAATCGCGATATACTTTTTCAGTCGAACATCGGGCCGAGATCGAGCGATTTTCAGATTTTCGCACCTTAGTCAGTCCAATAGAACTGGTAATAACACGACGTATTATATTAATGGCAGTCGATAACCGAGTCATCAACCCTGCCCTCGCGCAACAACTGTTTCGCAAGAGTGCAATGCTCAAGCGGAAACGTGCGGGTGAGCCCGCCGCACTGGAATCCTTTCCCCGGGTCGTGAAGACCATAACCGGTCTATGGCGTTATTCGGAGGGCAAAAAATACCTCGAAGAGTTGATTCTGGTGGAAGGCGGTAAGCGCCGCGCCGGGTTTCCCGTCGAGGTTCAGGATGAATTGATGTTCTTGTACCAGCTACTTCTGGACCAGCATCGAATCCTGAATTTACGCGGGCAAAAAATAACCGCCAACAGACCACCCGGCACCAAGTTCACCATGGGTAACAAACCCTAAACACATTTTCGCGGTTCCCGCGCCTGTTAATTCATCATCCCGATAGGTCGGATCGCCGCGAACGCTGGTCTTTTTTGTCAAGGGGTTGTAACGGCTTGCGCGGTGGCCCCGCAGGCAGGTTGCGCCCACCCACGCCGTGCTTGACACACTGGATGAACTTGCCGCCCTGCTCCAGCACGCCCATCAAGGGCATCATGGCCGACATAATTTTACGACCCTTGTCAAAATCACCTTCTACGGCGCAGGTCTGGTAGGGCGCGATATGAATTTCAGGTGCGAAATTTGATCCGGCACAAACCCAGGATCGCGCACCCCAGGCGAAGAATTCCAGCGCCTGGTCATCCATACCGCAAGACAATTGAAACTGTGGATAATCGCGCGCCAACAGGTGCACCCGGTTCGGGTCTCCCGAACTTTCCTTGATCGCGCAGAAATTGGGTGACCGACCGACGCGATCGAGATACTCCACTCCCATGTGCGCACCCATACGAGCAGGGTAGTTGTAAAGCAGAATCGGTAAATTCATCGCCGTCATATCAAATGCAATCCTGTGGCGAGGAAATTTCAATGGTGACAAAACTATTGGCGGGCAGGCATTACCTTATCATGGAGACAAGGATTTAGCAGGGCGTTTTACTGATTGTAATCGAGTATCCGGTATCCCGGTAATTTAACGGTTACCTTCTAAGAACTGCTAGCCAGCGCCAGAAATTAAGCAACGATGCGAGCGATGCAGCCACATAGGTCCAGGCCGCTGCGCGCAGGATCGACTTTGCCGCCGGCATTTGGTGCTCCGACAGATAACCGGATGCGAGTAACGGCAATGCCTTTTTAAAACTGGCATCGATTTCAACGGGTAAGGTCAGCAAATGCATGATGATCGCGAAGCCCATAATCAGGAAGGCTCCGCTGATATTGAGGATTGCCGCGGAAGGAAGCTTGGTTATCAACACACTGAACGGTGCCGCGAACAACAGGAAGGAGCCCACACGCTGGGCTATCAATGATAGGCCTGCCAGCCGGGTGCGCACCATGAACATCGGTTCCGCCCCGGCATGCTGGAAAGCGTGCCCGCATTCGTGCGCCGCCACGGTTATCGCCGTCAGGGTTTTGCCTTCGAACTTGTCGCGTGTCAGGCGCACCGCACGCGCCATCGGATCGTAGTGATCACCCAGATCGGAAATCTCGACCTTGATTTCCTGTAAATCGTAACGATCCAGCAGATGACGTGCCAGTTCCCCGCCATTACCTGGAAAATTATTCTCCGATACACGGTTGTAACGATTCAGAATCCACTTGACCCAGAATTGTGGACCATAGATCAGAATCAATAACAGGGGGATGGCGATTAGGTAAGTCATCGCTGAATAGCCTAATCCCTGGCCGGACGTAATTCCAGTACTTCAGAAACTGGTTATTTTTTCGAGGCTGAGGTTAACCCGGCGGTACTCACGCTGCATGTATTGCAGTTGCTGGCCCAGGTCGATACGCACACGATCACGATAGGAGTATTCCATTTCAGCAGCCAGTTGCGCCAGGCGCATGGCACCGATACTCGCCGCGGAGGATTTGATGGTATGCGCCCAGCGGTGCAGATCATCGCTCGAAGTCCGTACGGTACGATTTTGGATATCGCACAAAAACTCGTCTATCGACTCGACATAGGACTCAATCACCATTACAGCGTCTTCGCCCATGTCCTGTTTGAGTTGCTCGATTACCTTATCGTCAAGCGTTAGCTGGCTTTCGGAATCGGATTCTATTTTCGCCATGTTATTCTTTTAACAATCTCGTTACCGCGAGTATAGTTCAATGTCCTGATTTCGCAGCTTACAAATTCCTTTGGACTAGTTTACTTCTGGATTAAATGAATATTTTTACATTGCATTGCCCACCGTGGTGGCACCTACCAATAATTTGCAGATTGAGACGGCCGCGAATGACGTGCTCTTTACAAGTTCAAAACGTACAATCCGTGTATGGCAGAACTCGGACACTACAATTATTTACGCATTCTCAGGCATAGCGATATTGGCGCTTTTCTCGATGGTGGTGATTTCGGTGATATTTTGCTGCCTCGAAGGTATGCCCCGGAATCGATGCGGGTCGGTGATAAAATCAATATATTCCTTTATAACGACTCCGAGGATCGCGTCGTTGCGACTACCCTTAAACCGAGGGCTCGGGTCGGCGATTGCGCTTATCTCAAGGTTGTCAGTACCAACAGGTTTGGCGCGTTTCTGGACTGGGGATTACCGAAGGACTTACTGGTACCGTTTAGCGAACAGCAACAGCCGATGCAAAAAGGATATTCCTACGCGGTGTTTCTGTTCGTCGACACCACCACCCAACGTATTGCCGCCTCTACCAAACTTGAAAAGTGGCTCTCCATTGAAGCCGATTGCTTCAAACCGAGGCAATCGGTAGACCTTCTGATCTATGCTAAAAGCGACCTGGGCTTCAAGGCAGTAGTCAACGGTACCCACCTGGGCCAGATCTATGCCAACGAAACCTTCCGACGGCTCCACTACGGCGAACGGCTCCAGGGTTACGTCAAGCGACTGCGTCGTGACGGACGGATCGATCTGGCATTGCAATTACCATCGCAGTTCGGACGCAACCAGCTTGGCAACGCCATTGTCGAGCATTTACAACAAAATCAGGGGATATCGAGCTTGACTGACAAGAGTCCCGCGGAAGAAATTTACCAGGCATTTGCTGTGAGCAAAGCAAGTTACAAGAAAGCGCTGGGGCAACTTTATAAAAATCGAAAAATTCTGATCGAACAACACCGAATTACTCTGCTATAAGAATTCCCTGATATCAATTAGGCATTGATATTAGCCTTGGAATCAGCAAAATGCGCGTTAATTCAAAACTGGAATAGTCGGACATGGCAAAAAACTATTTTTCCAAGATCTTTAGTCAATCCCCGTTCACGGCAATGCAGGAACACATGGATATTGTCAATCAATGCGTGCACCTGCTAACACCGCTATTCAAGGCAACACTGAAGCAGGATCACAAGAAGGCCCGGGAGATTTACAAGGATATTGGCAAACTCGAAAACAAGGCTGATGTGCTAAAGAAAAAACTGCGCCTGCAAATGCCAAAAGGTCTGTTCATGCCGGTAGCGCGGCGCGATTTACTTGAACTGCTGCTGGTACAGGACCAGGCTGCAAATAAGGCCAAAGACGTTGGCGGCCTGGTTTCCGGCCGTAAAATGGTGTTCCCGGATCAGCTGGTTCCGTTACTTCCCGAATACGTAAAACGCTGCGAAGATGCCTGCCGGCAGGCTAAGAAAGTGATCAATAAACTCGACGAACTGGTCGAAACCGGTTTCGCCGGCCTCGAAGTCGAGGTCGTGGCCTCGTTTATCAACGAGCTGGATTCGATCGAGAAAGATACCGACAAGATGCAGATCAAGATTCGTACGACATTAATGAAAGCGGAAAAAGACCTGCCACCGATCGACGTCATGTTTTTTTACAAGGTCATCGAAGGCATTGGTGAGGTCGCCGATATTTCCCAGCGCATCGGTAGTCGTGTCGAGTTGATGCTGGCGAAGTGAACATTCTCTTTAAATAAGCTGGAAGATTTATGGACCACGCAACGATATACATTATTCTTGCAGGCGCGTTGGGGTTATTCATGGCCTGGGGTATAGGCGCCAATGACGTTGCCAATGCCATGGGCACCTCGATCGGCTCAAAAGTTTTAACCATAAAGCAGGCCGTTTTGATTGCGGCCGTATTTGAATTTTCCGGTGCTTTTCTTGCCGGCGGGCAAGTCACATCAACCATCAGAAAAGGCATTATAGATAGCGGCGCAGTTGCACAATCCCCCGAATTATTGATTTTCGGCATGCTCGCGGCACTGGTAGCGGCCGGGTTATGGTTGCTGATTGCGTCAAATAACGGCTGGCCGGTTTCAACCACCCATACTATTGTCGGCGCCATTGTCGGGTTTGCCGTCGTCGGACTTGGTCCGGATGCCGTAAAATGGTCAAAAGTCGGCAACATAGTCGCGAGTTGGGTGGTATCACCCGTAATCTCGGGCGCGCTCGCCTTCTTTCTGTTCAAAAGCGTGCAAAAATTGATTCTTAATACTGACAACCCAATCGCCAATGCCAAGAAGTTCGTGCCGATGTATATTTTCGCGACAGGTTTCATGATCGCGCTGGTGACCATGTTTAAAGGCCTGAATCATATCGGTCTCGATTTGACGGGCGGGCAGAGTTTCATGGTTGCAGTGGTCGTCGGATTGGTCGTGATGGGCTAGGCAAGTACTA
>CAZAVY010000025.1:0-34534 GCA_964488685.1 uncultured Gammaproteobacteria bacterium | reverse complement strand
GATCAATGATCAGTTTTTAGTCGTGTTAAACAGATTGCGGAAGGTGCTCATGAAAGACTGTTCCAGTCGTTTCTTGCGCTCGTAGGTTTCCCGTTCCAGCTTGGCGCGCAGGCTCTGACGGCGGCGCTCGACACGATTGTCGCCACAGGCACAGCTGGCAACCTGCGTATAAGTGACATTGGTGCCACTTTCAGTGGCTTCCCCGCTATCAACTCCGGTATCGATTGTATCGTCTTTCATCGAAGATCCAAGCAAACATCTTTAAATCCATGAAGAACGAATAGTTTAGCTTTTCCGAGGTACGATACCTTGCGCCAATGCACATTTACGTAAATTGTATCAAGCGATGAATTCGGTGTTGTTCCGCTTACTCGTCATTCCTGCGTACTCCGTAAAACATTGCGGGGTATCGGCATGACCCCGTAAGGACGCGGGGATGAGAATTTACTCAACCCAATCCGTCCGGCTGTCCCGACCCTGCCCAGGCCCGGACGCCGGTCCCCGTGCGTGGAATACTTTTTTGCCCGCCAAAAAGTATTCCACGAACCGCTTGAGACAAAACTACATTTTGCTGGAATTCGGAATTTTCACGACTTGCCAGGGAAAAATCTGTTGCAAGATTCAGGATTTGGGGAGATCGTGAAAAATCGATTTAATTGCAGTATCGAAGCGGGATAGCGGTTTACGGATATGTTGAACCAGCGCCAGCTGACGGGTATCGATCGGGTTTCCAAACGGGACCTGCACCAGCTTTTCCTTATCCATGTCTGCGTGTAACCGCAGCGGTACGATCGATACGCCGAAACCATCCGCGACCAGGTTTTCAATCGCTTCGAGGGAATCGATCTCGATCGATTCCGTTACGTGAATGCCGCGCTGTTGTAACTTGGCGGCAATATGCTGACCTACCCAGGTACGCTTGTTAAAGGCAATATAGGGCATCGAACGCAACAAATCGGCATCGGATTCGACACCGATCTGGGTTGCTGGACCGATCACGTAGAAAGGCTCGGAAGCGATAGCCGTGATGTCGAGGTCCGGGATTTCCACCACCGGTGTAGTCAGCAGCGCGTAGTCGAGTTCGCGTCTGACGACTGCGGCGGCGAGTTCGCTCGACAACCCTGATTTGACACTAACCTGAAGCTGCGGGAACTGCTTGCGCAACGCGTCCAGCACCCGGGGTAACAGGTTGGGTACACTGGTTGGAATGAATCCTATAGATACCGAGCCCGAGGTTCCTGCAGCGCTCAGCTCTTGTTTGATGTTTTCAATCTTATCGAGAACTTCGGTCGCAAGTCGTGCCGCGCGAACCCCGTCAGCGGTCAGCGCGACCGGCCTGCTACTGCGATCGAACAGGCGAACCCCGAGACTGGCTTCGAGTTGGCGCATTTGAATGCTGATTGCGGCGTGGCTCAATCCGATTCGATCGCCACTCGCGGCGAAACTTCCAGTTTGCATAATTGAAACGAGCGTGCGTAATTGACGCAGATTCATTGAAGCCAGTAAAAGTAAATTTAATTTAAGTATACCTTAAATTAAATTAGATATCATAAATTTTATTAAAGTCATATCATGCAGCGATGCCTGTCTTAGAAAAAGATTCTTTTCGGGTCAGCGTATGGCGTGGCGACGCGCGCGGCGGCGAGCTTGAAGATTTCGAAGTTCCCCGGCAACCCAGTCAGACCATACTCGACGTCGTTACCTGGATTCAGCGTAATTCCGATGCCAGCCTGAGCTATCGTTTTGCCTGCCGCGTGGGGATGTGTGGCTCCTGTGCGATGATGGTGAATGGCATACCACGATGGACCTGCCGTACCCATGTCGAAAAGGTGATGCAACACAACCGTCTTACTATCGAACCCTTGCGCAACCTGCCGGTGATCAAGGATCTGGTCAGCGATATGAGCGAGTTTTTCGAAAAGTGGAAACAGGCACGGGGACAGTTCAGCGGTAGTACCACGCGCAACCAGACGGTTGCGGCAATTGCTCCACGCTCGCCACAGCGCGCGGCTGCCAATGCCGCAATTGAATGTATCAATTGCGGTATCTGTTACGCGTCCTGTGACGTGGTCGCGTGGAATCGGGATTATCTCGGTCCGGCCGCACTTAACCGGGCCTGGAGTCTGCAGAATGATGAGCGTGACAGCGCAGGTGATATACGCCTGTTGGCAGTCTCGGACGATGCCGGCTGTCATCAGTGCCACTCGCAACAGGGCTGCGCAGCCTACTGTCCCAATGAACTCAATCCGACCGCCTCCATCGCCGGTTTGAAGCGATTGACCGCCAGCAATTTTCTGCGGCGAACCTAACCACAACCGCATGCTTGAAATTCGGCTTTATCTGGCACAAAGGATCAGCGCCGCGATCATGGCGCCATTGGTGCTATTGCATCTCGGGCTCATAATTTACGCGATACAAGGCGGGCTCGATGCCAGTGAGATACTTTCGCGTACCCGTGGCAGTCTGTTCTGGGGAAGTGTTTACGGGGTGTTTGTGATTGCGGTATCGGTACACGCAGCGATAGGTTTGCGCAAGGTCGCGCGCGAGTGGCTGCAGCTACGCGGGTTGATGCTCGCCGGCCTGGGCTGGATCTGTTTCGGCGGGTTACTGTTTGCCGGACTGCGTGCGGTAGTGGCCGTGGTGGCTACGTCGTGAAAGCACATCGCAATCAGCCCCTGTACCTGGCCTTTGTGTTACATCGCGTCTCCGGACTCGGGCTGGCGTTGTTTCTACCCTTTCATTTTTACGTGCTCGGGCTCGCGCTACGAGATGAATCCCGGCTGGATAGTTTGCTGCGCTGGAGCGATTTGCCGCAGGTGAAGGTTGCCGAATTCGGCCTCGTGTTCCTGCTGGCGATACATTTTTTCGGAGGTTTGCGCCTGCTGGCTTTGGAAAACCTGCCCTGGAGCAACCGCCAGAAGAACTATGCTGCGGTTGCCGTCGCGGCGGCCTTCTTTGTGGCTTGTGGCTTTCTGTTGCGGGCCTTTTAGTGGAATTTCAAACCCTCAAAACCGATGTGCTCATCCTCGGCAGTGGCGGTGCCGGCCTGTTTGCGGTGTTGCACGCGAGCCAGGCAAACCCTGATCTCGACATAACCATCGCGGTCAAGGGTTTACTGGGCAAGTGCGGTTGTACGCGCATGGTTCAGGGCGGTTACAACGTGGCCTTGAGTCCGGGCGATTCGGTCGAACGGCATTTCATGGACACGATTCACGGCGGAAAGTGGTTACCCGATCAGGATATGGCGATGCGGCTGTGCGAAACCGCGGTCATTCGCGTGCAGGAACTTGAAAATGAACTGGGTTGCTTTTTTGATCGCAACGATGACGGTTCGTTACACCACAAGGCCTTTGCCGGGCAGACCTTTGATCGTACCGTGCACAAGGGTGATCTTACCGGGATCGAAATTATCAGCCGTTTGATGGAACAGGTGCGTGCGTTGCCGGTGCAGCTGATGGAAGAGCATCGTGCGCTTGCGTTGTTGCCGTCACGCGATGGTGATGTGTTTGCCGGGGTATTGATGGTCGACATGCGCAGCGGCGAATTTCGGGTGGTGCAGGCCAAAACCGTGCTCATGGCCACCGGCGGCGGGCCCACCATGTATCGCTACCATACTCCCTCCGGAGACAAGTCGATGGATGGGTTGGCAATGGCGTTGCGGCTTGGCCTCGGCTTACGCGATATGGAAATGGTGCAGTTCCATCCGACCGGGTTGCTGGCCGGGCGCGATACACGAATGACCGGAACCGTGCTCGAAGAAGGCCTGCGTGGCGCCGGTGGTCATCTGCTCGACGGTAGCGGCGGGCGCTTCATGCACAACTATGATGTTGACGCTGAACGCGCGACGCGTGATATCGTCAGCCGCGCCATTTACACCGAAATGCGGGCCGGCCGCACCACGCCAAACGGCGGTGTTTACATTGCAATGAGTCACCTGGACCCGGAGCGGGTTGCGCAAAAGTTTCCCGGCATGGTCAAACGCTGTGCCGATTGTGGCTTTGACCTCGCCGCTGGGCGCGTGGAAGTAGTGCCGACCGCGCATTACCTGATGGGTGGAGTCGTGGTCACAGCTGATACCCGGACCGCTATGCCGGGTCTGTTCGTTGCCGGCGAGGATGCCGGGGGTGCGCATGGCGCCAATCGCCTCGGCGGCAACGGTGTCGCCAATTCCACCGTTTTTGGCGGAATTGCCGGTGATGAAATGGCAGCTCAGGCAGGCTCACAAAATTACTGGGTTGATCCGGACTACCGAGTCATCGAAGCCGCGATCGAGCAGGCCCTGGCGCCTTTTCAGCAGGTTCCCGGTGACATCAATTCGATTCGAGATCGACTGTTGGATCTGATGTGGGATGGCGTCGGGGTATTACGCGATGCCAGCGGAATCAGGCAGTCACAGGAGCAACTGGCCGCGTTAAAATCGGAACTGCTGGCAACCGGGCTAGCGGTAGACAACCGAGTGTTTAATTTGAGCTGGCACGACTGGCTCAATTTGCATAACCTGATCGAGGTTTCCGGGGTTATTGCGGCGGCGGCCTTTTCGCGCGAAAATTCACGCGGTGCCCACTATCGTGAAGATTTTGCAGATGTCGGCAGCCTCGAAGAATCCTATTTCACGGTTGCACGCCTCGACCGGGAAGCGGTGCGGGTTGAGCACCAACCCGTTATTTTTTCTATCGTTAAACCGGGTGAGTCCCTAATTGAAAATGATTGATTATCAAACCATTGAAAATGCAGCGCAGCAAATCATGGCCAATGCCGCAATCGATATACCACCGGATTACCGGCAGGGTATCGAAGACATGGCGAAGTGGGAGCAGGGCGACCTTTCCTGTTTCGTACTGCAGACCATGATGGACAATTGGAATGCCGCGAGCGAAGATCGACGTCCGATGTGTGCCGATACCGGCTTGCCGCGGTATTACGTCAAGCTCGGGAATAACGCTCGGCTCGGCGATGGGATCATCGGGCTTGAACGCGCGCTGCGCAGTGCTACCGCAAAGGCGACGCACGATATTCCGTTGCGCCCGAACCGGGTACACCCGCTGTGGCGCACCGATCACAACAACAATATCGGTATCAATTCACCTGAAATAGACTGGAGTTTTGAGCCGGATGTGGACTGGATCGACATTACCACGGTGCACAAGGGCGGGCTGTTCGGCACCGATTACCGCATGCTGTTTCCCGGCGATGGAATCGACGGCATCAAACGCTTTTTCCTCGACACCTTGATCGCTTTCGGCAAGCGCGGTCTTGCTTGCCAACCCGCAATCGTCGGCATTGGCCTCGGAGGCGCCAAGGACATTACCATGGTACTCGGCAAGCAGGCCGCCTGTCTGCGGGTAGTGGGGAATCGTAATCCTGATTCGAAAATTGCCGAACTCGAAATCGAATTGAAAAAAATGGGCAACAGTATCGGTATGGGCGCGATGGGTTTTGTCGGCAACGCCATGGTCGCCGATTGCCATATCGAGGTCGGTTTTACCCATACCGGCGGCATGCCGATGAGTGTCCACACGTTTTGCCTGTCGTCACGGCGCGCCACGGTGCGTATCGATGCCGACGGCAGGTGCGAGTATCGCCATGATCCCCAGTGGTTCACCCCTTACCTGCGTAGAGAGACAGTCGAATGGTCAACACACAAGCACAACGAAAAACAGTCCGGATAAAGCTTCCGATCCAGGATCGGGACCTGGACGGACTCGAGATCGGCACCGTTGTTTATCTCGACGGTGTGATTTATACCGGGCGCGAGGGCGTTTATAAAAAAGTGCTTGAACAAGGTGCGGATTTACCGGCAGGATTATCCGAACTAAGTAATGTTAACTTTCACTGCTCGCCCGCGGCGGCGATCGAGGACGATGGTAGTTTTAACATTGGTGGTGTGACCGCAACCGCGAGTTTTCGTTTTTCCAATTGGATGGCGGCCTGGTTGGAAAAATCACAGGCCAGGGTAATTATTGGCAAGGGCGGTATGTCAGTCGAGGACTATCGCGATATCCTGGTTCCTGCCGGTGCGATCTACCTGACTACGGTCGGTTACGGTACCGGTGCATTGTTGGGACGGGGCATCAGGGGAGTCAGGGCCGTGCACTGGATCGAAGAACTGGGTAATGCCCAGGCGATGTGGATTTTCGAGGTGGAGAATTTCGGCCCATTCATCGTTGAAAGCGACCTCGAGGGAAACAGCCTGTTCGAGCAACACGGGAAATTGATCAACGCCAACATTGGAAAACTATACGAGGGTTTGAAAGCACCGGCGCTGAGCCGTTTCGGTGAAACCGACGATCGCGAAGACGAGCTTATATAGCCTTTGTCAGACTGCGTCATTGCGGCATGCTTTTAGCCGGGATCCGGAGTTTCAAGACTAGATTTCGGCTAAAAGCATGCCGCAATGACGGAGGTGCAGCATGCTGGAATTTATGCGTAGAATGTTAATCGGACAGAAACAAGATTTTATGATTTGGCTTGGCTTGCGATGCTAGTGAAGACAGCATAGAATCGCGGTTCAAAGCTAAAAACGCAGTTTATAACTGCAGCTCGACAATCGGAGGAGCAACATGAAAAAACTATCCATGCTATCGACCCTGATGGCGGCCTTCACGCTATTGTTTTCACAAACCAGCCTCGCGGCCTGCGGTGAAATAGTGATCGGATCGGCAATTTCCCTGACCGGAAAGTACGCGACCAATGGTGTCCACGCTAAAAACGGATACGATTACGCGGTATCCAAAATCAAGGAACACGGCGGCGTCACGGTCGACGGCAAATGCTATAACTTCAAGGTAATTTATTACGATGACGAGTCCAAGGGCGACCGTGGCGCGACGCTCGCGGAACGGCTGATCAGCCAGGACAAGGTGCAATACATGCTGGGACCCTATTCATCGGGTCTGACCAAGGCAATCGCGCCAATTACCGAAAAGTACAAGATCCCGATGGTCGAAGCGGAGGGCGCGTCACGCTCGTTGTTCAACAAGGGCTATAAGTACCTGTTCGCGGTATTATCGACTTCAGAGCAGTATCTCGCTTCCGCCATATCACTGGCCGCCGAAAAAGCGAAGGAACAGGGCAAGTCCCCCTCTTCGGTTACCGTGGCTATCGCGGTAGAAAACGATCCATTCTCGCTGGATATCCGGGCCGGTGTATCGGAAGATGCGGCCAGGTACGGCATGAAAGTAGTGGTCGATGAAAGACTGCCGCGCGATCTGTCGGATATGAGCGCCATTCTAACCAAGGTTAAATTGCTCAAACCCGATGTACTCATCGTCAGCGGTCACTCCAAGGGCGCAGCAACGGCCGTACGTCAAATCGAGGAGCAAGATGTCAAGGTACCGATGATCGCAATAACGCATTGTGAAGCAGCGGATGTCACCGGCAAGTTTGGCGACGCTGCGAATGACTTTCTCTGTTCGACCCAGTGGTCGGAAACCCTGTCTTACAGCGATCCGATATTTGGAACTGCGGCGGAGTACGAAATGGGTTTCAAAGGCGCTTATCCTGAGTATAAAACCAAGAAGGTGCCTTACCAGACTGCCCAGGCCTCCGCAGCGGTTTACGTATTCAAGGATGCCTTTGAACGTGCCGGATCCCTCGATAAGGAAAAAGTGCGTGATGCGATAGCGAAAACCGATATGAAGACTTTCTACGGTGGCATCAAGTTCTCACCCGCAGGCAACAATATCGCCAAACCGATGGTATTGCGCCAGATCCAGAATGGAAAATATAACGTGGTCGCACCCTCGGAGTTTGCGTCGCACAAGTTGAACTGGCCACGCAATTAGGTGTTGCAACAGTAAACTCGAACAGGATGCCGGCATTGCCGGCATCCTGTTTTTTTTTGCCATTCTATAGCAAAGCTAAATCCCCATGGATCAAATTCTAGGTAATCTTTCCCTGTTGATCGAATTCCCGATCGTGAATCTGAAAATTGTTCTCGATGGAATAATGATCGGTGCGCTGTTTGCGCTCGCCGCCTACGGCCTGGCGTTGGTATGGGGCGTGATGAACGTCAAGAACCTGGCCCAGGGCGATTTCGTCATCGCCGGAGGCTATGTATCCTGGTGGTTGGTGCAGCAAGGATTTCCGGCGTTGCTCGGGGTTCCGGCCGCATTTATCGTGATGTGGGGCATCGGCTGGGTAGTCTATAAGCTGGTCATTTCGCGGGTGATCGAGCGCGATCTGTTTACCTCTTTACTGGCGACCTTCGGTCTTGCGATCATGATGGCGCAAATCATGAATCTGTTATTTGGTTCGGATACCCAAAGCGTCGATCTCGATTATGAAACGCTTTATTTTTTCGACGGAATTATCAATATTCCAATTGCAAAATTAATCGGTGTTCTGATGGCTGCATCATTGGCGGTGGGCGTGGTCATATTTATGAAATCGAGCCGCATGGGCCAGGCGATCCGGGCAACCGCACAGGATGCGCGTGCGGCGCGCGTGATGGGAATCGACACCGAGAAGGTATACAGCTTTACTTTTTCGCTGAATTCGGCCATTTGCGGCGCGGCCGGGGCGATTATCGTCATGGTCTGGTTGATACAGCCGTTTTATGGAATCTCCTACGCCATTCGCGCCTTCGTTATAGTCACCGCGGCGGGCCTCGGTAATCTGCCGGGTGTCATTGCGGCGGGCCTGGGTATCGGAGTATTCGAACAATACGGCGCACATATTTTCGGTATCAGCTACCAGCAGGCAATTGCGGTGCTGTTGCTATTGCTGGTACTGCTCATTCGCATGATCCAGCAACAGCGTAACCGGCAGGTATTGAAGTAGGCGCAAACTAATGACTAAAAACAAAAATATTTTGTATGCGCTGATCCTGGCTTTTACCTTCATCGCCCCGTTTGCCTTCCCGGCTTTTGGCACCCAGTTGGCAACCTTGTGGTTAATGATCATCGTCGCATTGACCTGGGATATGACCGGCGGGCAAATGGGGTATAACTCGCTCGGTAATATCTTCTTTTACGGCACCGGCATGTATGTCGCGGCGTTGATTTCTATCGGCCAGGTGTACGATATCGGTAGCTACACCAATGCCGCGGGTGGTGGTATCTACGAGTTTACCGATGCACAGTATTTCGGCGGATTGTTTCTCGGCATCCTCGGAGCGGGCCTGTTTTGTTCTATCACCGCGGTATTGATTGGCTACCTTACTTTTGGCCTGCGCGGGCCGTATTTCGCGATCGGCACGCTGGGTGTGGCCATCGCCGGCGGCGAGCTGGTTTCCAACTGGGAATGGGTCGGCGGTGGGCAGGGCATTGCCTTGCCGGTGTACCCGGGCGACCTCGATACCGGCAAAATCTTCTTTTACTTTTTGTTTGCGACGGTCGGTGTCAGTGTTTTCGTTTTCGTTAAATGGTTGTATACGACCCGCTTCGGCGCGGCGATCAACGCGATTCGCGACGATGAGGAAAAGGCCGATGCGATGGGGATCCACACGCTGCGATATAAACTCATCACCTGGGCCATGGCGGCTTTTTTCGTCGGCGTGGCCGGTGGTATATCTGCCTTTCAATTGATTCATTTCGAACCCCTGGAGTCCGCCTACCAGACTATCAACCTGGGTATTTTCATGGTGGTCTGCGTGTTGCTCGGCGGCAAGGGGACCCTCTGGGGGCCTGTTATCGGTGCGATTTTATTCCATTTGTTCAAGGAGGTGACCTGGAATTACTTCCTCGGCTGGCAGTGGGTTGCGCTCGGTGCGCTGATTGTCGTCACCGTGGTTTATTTCCAGGATGGCGTCATGGGCTGGTTAATGCATAAACGCCCTGACTGGTTTGGTATCCGGGTGGATGAAAAAATGGCAGAAGGAACCAAATGACCGCAATTATAGACGTCCGGAATGTGTCCAAATCCTTTGGCGGGGTGGTTGCGAATCACAATGTATCCTTAAGCGTAAAAACCGGAACCGTTACCGGACTGATCGGACCAAACGGCTCGGGAAAAACAACTCTGTTTAATTCCATCGTCGGTTATCATCCCATTGATTCGGGATCGATCCAGTTCGAAGGTGAGGAAATATCGCGTTTGCCGGTACAACAGATTGCAAGGCGGGGAATGTTGCGAACCTTCCAGCAGACACGCATTTACGGCGCGATGAACGGCGTCGAGAATATGCTGATATCAATGCCGCATCGTAAGATGAGCATCTGGGATGCGTTGAAAAAAAATACCCGGGAAGATTACGAACGCGCCGATCATCTGCTCGAGTTCGTCGGGCTTTACGAAAAAAGATTGCTGAAAAGCGGCGACCTGTCCTTCGGCCAGCAAAAGTTGCTCGAATTCGCGATGGCGCTGATGAATGAACCGACCTGCCTGCTACTCGACGAACCCACGGCCGGGATCAATCCGACTTTAATCAATGGTTTGATCGACCGACTCAAGCGCGCCAATACGGAATTCGGCATCACCCTGTTCATCATCGAGCACAATATGCGCGTCATCATGAATATGGCCCATACAATCTACTGTCTGGCCCATGGTGAATTGCTGGCGCAGGGCGCGCCCGACGAGATTCAGAACAACCAGAATGTTATCGATGCCTACCTCGGAGCTCACTAGATGACCGATAACGACAAAGCACGCGGTTACCATGGGGGTGGCATCGATTCGGTAATTTCGGTCGAGGAAGTTACCCGCCAGGCGGCGGCCATTGCCGAAGAAATTTCGATCGAACACCTCGATGAACTCGCCGGTAACGCGTCACATGTGACGATCAATAATCTCGTCGCGGGCTACGGGCAGATGGAAATTCTGCATAACTTTGATCTGCGCGTAGGCAAAGCCCAGTCGTTGTGTCTGATCGGTCCCAACGGTGCCGGCAAATCCACCATCCTGCACGCGATATTCGGTTTTAACCGGATTTTTTCCGGCTCGATTGAAATTGGATCGGGCAGCGACAAACTGGACGTGACCGGCCTGACGCCGAATCAAAAGCTGGCACGGGCCGGGATCGCCTATATCCTGCAGGACAAGTCCATTTTCCCCGGCATGACGGTGGAGGAGAACCTGTGGATGGGCGGTTTCCTCAAGGACAAACCCCAGCAAGCCAGGCAGGCGGCTGAAAAGGTGTTCGACAAGTACTCGCGCCTTGCTGATCGTCGTAAACACAAGGCCGGTGTACTCTCCGGTGGCGAACGTCGGTTGCTCGAAATTTCGCGCGCGCTGGTGATGAACCCTGAAATTTTACTGGTCGACGAGCCGTCGATTGGCCTCGAGCCACGGTTTATCGACATGGTGTTCGAAATCCTCGACGACCTGCAAAACAACGAGGGCAAGACCATCATTATGGTCGAGCAAAACGCCAAGAAAGGTCTCGAATTTGCCGACATCGGTTATGTGCTGGTCTCCGGAGAAATCGCGATCGCCGGAAGAGGCGACGACCTGCTGAAGAATTCCAAGGTTGGGGAACTTTTCCTCGGCGGTTAGATGAGCGCTAGACATCATGTTTTAACTTCCCTGTCGAAAACATGAAGTCTGATGTTTTCGACAAGAATGGTTCCAGAAAAAAGCGTTCTATAACAATTCGTTGCAAGTTAAAACATATCAGCCCGCATTTCACACCACCGTTCGTCGCAGTAGAAGGGTGGTGTGAAATGCGGGCCAGTTACCGTGTCGCGGTAATCCCGGGTGACGACATCCCGACCATCGAAGGCGCTTGCGAGCATTTCGATAGTCTGCGCGATAATGGCGCTTTAGCTGGAGCATTTGCCTTCAAGCCAGTTTTCCCAACCGAATAACCGCCGTGTACAATGATCTTTTCGCGAAATCTGCTAATCGCGCTGATCGCGACCGCGGTTACGGCCAGCACTAGATATACCCTGCAGCCAGGGTTGCCATTGCCGGCCGATAGTTTAAGTTGTGTGCCGCACCCGATTTTTAATTCAAGGAGCCACTGGAACTATCCATAACCCATGAAAAAAAGCAGCACATCACCATTTATAGCACCTCCTGATTACGGTCAGTCATTGTCAGGGTTCACGATCAATGTCCTCAGTACCGATTTGGAGCGGGCACTGGTTTTTCAACGTGATGTGCTAAAAGCCGGGATTTTGCACCAGGATGCAGACCTGTTAATTCTGAGTGGCTACGGCGGCAACTGGATGGTGCATGCCGATCATACCTACGATAAACACGCGCTTCTGGCAGACACCAAAAATGCAGATCGTCGCGGCGCTGGTGTCGAGCTGCGCTTGCATCACTGCGATCCGGATGGCGTCGCTGAACGTGCCCAGCAGTATGGATTCAAGGTTCTGGATGGACCACGAGACCAGCCCGATCACGGTTTACGTGAAACCCATATCATCGATGACGACGGTTACATCTGGGTGCCGGATGTGCCGTGTAAAGAGGGGTGAGAGAAAACAAAGATATCCGCATATTTTTTGCCTTGTGGCCGGACGATGCATTGCGCGAGCGCCTCAATGGTGTCGCTAAATCGATACCGGTCAAAACTCCGGCGCGACGCGTAGCCGATTATAATTTACACCTGACGCTGCACTTCATCGGCAATGTGTATTTCGATCAGCTGGATTGTTTGCAGCGGCAGGCGCGACTGGTAGAAACCGATGCATTCGAATTCAGCATCGATCACCGGGGAATTTTCAGCAGACCCGGGGTTGCATGGCTGGGTTGCGGTGATTTTCCGGTGACGCTCGGAGAATTACACAAGCGATTGGGACGGCGTTTGAGTCTCTGTGATTATCGGCCCGAGGCACGGCGCTACAATCCACATGTGACTATCGCCCGAAAAATCGAATACCTGCCTGACTCAAAATGTTTCGAGCCGATCCGGTGGAGGGTCGATAAATTTGCACTCGTTGAAGTTCAGCTAGTCGACCATGGCGTACAATACCGTGTTATCGAAACTTATCCGCTGACATGAAAAATAGCGAAACCATTAAACTGCCACCAGAGGTTTTGCAGCAATTGACACGACGGTCTGACGCAAAGGGGCTGGTGCAGCTGGCCGCGCATCTGTCGATGTTGATACTGGCCGGCATCGGCCTGCACTTGACCTACGATAACGCCTGGTTGTTTCTAACGCTGCCATTGTTTGGCAGCTTGTTGATCTTCCTGTTTGCACCGTTACACGAAACCATACACTTCACCGTTTTTAAAACCCGTTGGCTCAATAACCTGGTCGCTGCACCGATCGGGTTCGGGCTGCTGATCCCATTCCAGAATTTTCGCGTTTTTCACTATGCCCACCATCGACATACGCAAAATCCGGAGCTCGATCCTGAACTGCTCGATTTGAAACCGCTGATCAGCAATCGTTACTGGTTATATCTCACCGGTTTACCGACCTGGTGGCAAAGCCTGAGCACGATCTGGCGGCATGCGATGGGAACGGTTGACGAAAGTTATATCGAGCAGCGCCACCATAAAACGGTTATTGACGAGGCGCGCATCCATGTTGCAGGTTACGCGTTATTACTATTGTTCAGCCTGGTTTGGTTCGGCGATTTCTTGTGGTGGTATTGGATCCTTCCAGCACTCATCGCGCAACCGCTGCTACGACTGTTTCTGCTGGCCGAGCATAGCGGTTGTGATTTCAGCGACAACATGCTGCAAAATTCGCGCACTACCTACACCGGGCCGTGGGTTTATTTTCTGGCCTGGAACATGCCTTATCACGCCGAACATCATTACCTGGTCTCGGTACCGTTCCATGCCCTGCCGGCCCTGCACGCCTATACCGGCCGGCAGATCAAATACAGGGGCGCGGGTTATTACCGCGTGAATCGCGATATCGTGGCACAGGGTTGAGCTTTAAAAGTAGCCTGCATCGGCGATGCCGTTCACTTCATCGATGCTCGATGCATACCCGGGGCGATTCGCCCCGTCTAAAAAATCAGCAATATTGTTCATAACCTCAAAACGACCGCGATACGGAATAGAAAGCGCGGCAAGAATATCGACATGATCAATCCCGTCGTAAATATGCGGCTCAACCTTTCCGCCCTTTTGCCGCACGGCTTTCGTCATATTGACGATATTGCGCATATACACCTGCTTGTCCTCTTTACCATAGAGCAGCAACAACGGAGGCTCATTGCCATCGATGAAATGGCTGGGTTGGGATTCGGAATATTCCAGGCCGGCAAACAATTTGGGTAGGTAGGGTTTGTCGAAAATAAAATCATAAGGTGCGGCAAGGCCGATGAAACCGCGAATGTTTCGATGCAATTCTGCTCCCAGATAAGCTTCGTTTACGGTTAACAGGGCGGCGATGTGCCCACCGGCGGAGTGTCCCATCAGGAAGATCTGGTCTGCTTTGCCGCCATAGCCGGCAATGTTGTTGCTGACCCATGTGACCACTGCGGCGCTGTCTGCCATTATTTTCCGGAACAAAACGTCGGGGTAACGGCGGTAGTCTGGAATCACCGCTATATATCCGATTGAGGTCAGCGCCTGGGCCACGAAACGGTAATATTCCCGGGTATACGTGGTGCAGGCGCCCCAGCAGCCACCGTAGTAAAAGATGATGGTGCCTTTTGGTTTTTGCTTGGGTTGGTAGATATCCAGCCGGTTGAGGATGTGGGTGCCGTAGGCCTGGTTTTTGGTCAGAGTGTAATCATCGAAGCGCGCCAGGGTGTTGGCTACCAGCAGTGCGGAGTTTGCGCAGGCGGTCAGGATCGGGATAAGCATTGCAAGCAGGAGTTTATTCATTTGTCTTGCAGCCGGCGAAGTAAAGCAAGAATAAACGCCCTTTTGTTAAATTCGCATGATAAATTTCCGACTGCTGCGGAAGTGACTCTTCCTCGATGACAGCATTTTCTGTTGTTACCCGAGAACAGAGCGGAAGGCGTCGGTGTTGATCCCATTGTTCCAAAGGCACGAGTTTTGGTCTCTTAGTGGACCTTGATAAAATCGGGCACTTCGACGATCGATTTCCCGGCAACCGCTTTCGGGTTTGTGGTGCGAAAACTGATCATGCCGGAAAAATTACCCATCTGTGCCCTCGCGAGCAGGTGCTGCGGGTTAGCGTGTCGCGTGCGGATTCGGCGGTACCCGGATAGTGGGTATTGCTGATGACGAGATGATCACCCCGGCTTAGATGCGCCAGCATAATCCCGGCACTCGCAGCCATTCCGGAGGCGAATGCCAGGCAGGCCTCGGCTTGCTCCAGTACGGTTAATTTTTGTTCGAGTTGCTGCGTGGTGGGATTGTCCCAGCGAGTGTAGACAAACGGCGTTTCGGTCGTCAGGTTGTTAGCGGAGAAGCTGATTTCCTCATCAACCACGAAGGTACTCGACATCACCAGGTTGGGCGTCGAAGCCCCACTGACGGGATCGTTTTTTTCACCGGCGTGAATCGCGAGGGTCTGCATCCCCTTGTCTTGGGTTGATTTCAATGTCATCGGCTATCCGGTGCGAAAAGTGCTATTAATAGGGCCGATACGAGGCGATGTCAATCAGGTCTATTAGCAAAAATATCCGCCTACAAAGCCCGCCGATCCCCTTGTTGAAATACGATCGCGAACATGGCTCAACCGGTTTGTAGTATCATACGCGCATCAAGAGCGGGGGTCACACTATGCCTAACAAATTACTGTCAACGATTATCATTGCGACCGGCCTGTTGTTGACGTTCGACGCCCGTGCCCAGGACCCGGTTAAGGTCGAAGCTTCGAAAGTTCGGGGTAACGTCTACATGATTACCGGGAAGGGGGGTAATATAGGTCTGCTGATCGGAGCGGACGGTAGTTTCATGATCGACGATCAGTTTGCGCCGCTGACTGGACAGATCATCGATGCAATCGAGTCGGTGGGTGGTGAGGCGCCCAAATTCCTGATCAACACTCATTTTCATGGCGATCATACCGGCGGAAATGAAAATATCGGTAAAACCGGCACCCTGATCATGTCTCACCATGAAGTCAGACAACGCCTGGTCAACGGATCTTATATCGGCGCCTTTGGGATGAAATCCAAACCTGCGAGTGGGTTCGCTTTACCGACCGTGACCTATTCCGAAAACATCGGTTTGCACATCAATGGCGAAACCGTGCATATCGTTCATGTTCCCGGTGCGCATACCGACGGTGACAGCATCGTTTTGTTCGAAAACGCCAACGTGGTACACGCCGGTGATCTGTTTTTCAACGGTTTTTTCCCGTTTATCGATGGCGCCAACGGGGGTTCGGTCAGGGGTTTGATCGCGGGTGTTGATACCTTGCTCGCGCACACCGATATCGATAGCAAAATAATTCCAGGGCATGGACCCCTGGCCGATCGGGACGATTTGCAACGTTACCGCGACATGCTGGCCATCGCATACGAGCGCCTGCTCAAGCTCAAAAACCAGGGTGTAACAGCCGCGGACGCGGTTCTGCAACAACCGCTCAAGGATCTCGAGGCGGATTGGGGCGGCGGTTTATTCAGCGCCGACAAATGGATCGGGGTCGTTTATCGCGCAATCTATTAAGCGGACTGCGCGAGAAAATCCCCAAGCAGGCGTTCGGGGTCGAACAAGTCCATCGCCGCCGGCTCGAATTTCGAATGGCGGTAACCGTTGGAACCGATCGGTTCGTAAAGCGACAGGATTTCTTCGCGCCTGGCGGCAAGGTCACTTACTCCGGCGATTAACGCTTCAAGATCGGCCTGCGTGGTATATAGACCCAGGCTCGCGCGCGACATGCCGCGTTTTCTTTCGACATCAGCCTCGGCATTTGGTGCGTCGGGGTCGATATCCATTTCCCACAGTTCCTTTTTCAACAGTTCACGCACGTAGGGGTGCGCGCAAAAACAGCCGTTACGTACCTGGATATTGTGATAATCGTTGAGCGCTGCCGCGGTCAGGCCATGGTCCAGACCCTTGATATTGAAAGCAATGGTGCCGGTTCTGGGAATATCCGCGGGATCAGGGCCGTAAACACTGACGCCATCGATTCCCTTCAGACCATTCCAGGTAAAATCGATTAAACCAATTTCTTTTTCGCGTACCTTGTCCATGCCCACCTTTGTCAGCAGATCCAGAACCGCACCGAGGGTAATTGCCCCCACGATATTTGGCGTTCCGGCCTCTTCTCGATCGGGCAGGGTATCTGTTGTCATGTATTCCGCAATGTAGACGTCATCAACCATACCTCCGCCCAGTTCGGCGGGTTTGATGGCATGCAATAAACTATTCCTGGCAATGACCACACCCGGCGAACCCGGCGCATAGATCTTGTGACCGGAGAAGACCAGTACATCGATATCGGCATCATCCATGCTGACCGGCGCATGCGCAATCATCTGTGAGGCATCGACGATTAAATAGGCACCGACCGCGTGGGCAAGGTCGGCAATCTCCGCCAGTGGCGTAATTGCCCCGGTTACATTACTGGCCCCGGTGACCGCGATATAATTTACGTTTTCCCGGTGTTCGTCAAATATCTCGCCCAGGCGGTTCATGTCGAGACCACCATAGCGTTCGAATTCACCCAGGCACGGGACATGAACGACCTGTGAGCTGTGATATCGGTGCGGTAAATCATTCGAATGATGCTCCATTTCCGAAACCAGTACCACTTTGCGGTCAGGCCGTGCGCGAGACAGGCTTGCCGCCATGCGGTTGAAACCCGCGGTTGCCCCACTGCCGGCGAAAAACGAGCAGTAGTGCTCCGAATCGGCGTCGACAAATTTGAGCACGCGCTGATGCCCATTCATAGGCATTGGTTGCGCCCCGAGCTGCGTAGTGCAGGTCTGAATGAGTACTGGCGTAGTGCACCAGAAATTCGTGACCCACATCATAGGCAGGCGCCATCATCAGTGTGGAGGCTGCGGAATCCATGTAAATCCGTGGGCCACGATGACCGTCGACGGTCGGGTACTCGGTGTCACGTCCAATGAAACTGGCCTGCAAACTGGCTAGAAGGTTGGAATTATTCATAGATTGATTGGTCAGACTAAAGGATCATTGTCTCACAAACTTTCAATGGGGTAAGTATGCTGATAGGGGTACACAAAATAGAATCGTCCCATTTCGGGGAGTCCGAAACGAATGATCGAGTCGATCGGGACCGGCGTAAATTGTTTCTCGGCCTTTTGACGTTGCCGGTTTCAGGTCTTGCCGCGACCGCGATAACCACGCCTGCCGGGAGCGAGGGGCCGTTTTATCCGACAAGGTCAATGCGGTTTGACGATATCGATAACGATCTGGTTAAGATTAACGGCGAGGTCGATCAGGCGGGCGGCGAAATTGTTACCCTCAGCGGACGGGTGTTGAATCGAGCGGGGAATCCGATCGTGGCTGCCCGCGTCGAGATTTGGCAGTGTGATGTTAAGGGGCGTTATCTGCATCGTGGCGATTTTGGTTGGAGTTCACGTGACAAGGCATTTCAGGGGTTTGGTCACGACCTGACCAATGCCGCAGGTGTATACTCATTTCGCACCATAAAGCCGGTTCCCTACTCGGGACGTACCCCGCACATTCACGTCAAGGTGCTGGTGAATAACAGGACGCGCCTGACCACCCAATTCTATCTGCCCGATCATTCCGACAACGCCAACGACTGGCTTTATCAACAGATTCCGGAAGAATTACGTGAGCGCTTGACAATGAACTTCGAGGTAACCGCTCAGCTGCCGAATGCAAACCTGGATATCGTTATTTAGTTTTCTGGTTAAAAGGTTGGCGGTTTAGCCGGCCGTATCTACTCGGTTGCAGTTTTAAGCGGCTGGGCACTATGTACGCATATCATGGACGAGCTTGGAATCGATGCAGAATGGGTGGTCGCCAAAGCTGAGGTTTCGTATCGAGCGCCGGTTACCTCAGGCCTGGAGTGCCGTTGCTACACCAGTGCCGAGCAACGCGAGTCATTCAGGCAGGGCGTGCAAAATCATGGCAAGGGGAAGATGTTGCTGGAAATCGTGGTCGGGGAACGATTGGCGGTGTTAACAGCAACCTACATCGCAATCACCCGCTAAGTCCTGTCCCGAAGTCGTCCCCGCGAAAGCGAATGCCTTGTTTATAACCAGCGTCTGACCCGGCGTTTGTAATCGAGGTAACTCTCTCCGAACTTGTGTTCCAGGTAAGCTTCCTCCCGGCTTATTACCAGTCGTTGCAGCAGAACGATCAACGGTAAAACACTGCCAACGATCCACCAACTGTTCAGAACCAGACCGATACCGATAGTGGCAATACAAAATGCCAGATAGATGGGGTTACGTGAATAACGGAATAGTCCCTTGCTGATTATGGTGGTGGCGGGTTTCCAGGGTTCGACATGAGTTTTTGCATCGACAAACTGGAGTAGTGAGATCACCGCGAGCAACAGGGCAATTCCGACTATCGCAAGACCGGTCAACCAGGGTGCTTCCGCAACCCGTATCGGTAACGGGATGGCCAGGTCGAAAACCCAGCCCGGGCCGATCACAGCGGGTGCCAGTAGCGGCGGAGGGAACTTGAGCCCGGGTCCACGTTTATCCTCATCGTCCTGCAACTGGCTGCTCCATTTTAGCTGCCACGGGGCCGACCCTTTGGCAACTGGGTGGCGCGTCGGCCACTGAGTTTTTCGATTTTGCGTGCAAACCGGTCGTTCCCCAGTACCCAGCCTTTCAACGTGGCGTCGGTAATCTGTTGGACTATTTGTTGACTCAGTCTTTGTTTGAATAATGCGCGGTAGGCCCTGGCACGCTCTTTATCATTATTGCCAAGTTTCAGATATTCCCTGTGCGCACTGATCATTTCATCGTCATTGCCGAGAGCGTTATGCGCGTAGCTGCTCCAGTGATAATCCCTGGGATTTTTAACCAGTCCCCGGCGGACCGGGTTTAGCTCGATGTAACGACTACAGACAAGCAGATAATCACGCTCGTCAACCACGGTTGCGCGGTAACGTCCCTCCCAGAGCGTGCCTTTGCCGCCATAGCTTTCATTGAAGTATTGGACGTAATTCCGGCCTATCGATTGAATGGTTCTAGAGATGCTGTCGAATTCACCGGGGGTAACCAGCATGTGTACGTGGTCCGGCATCAGCACATAGGCATGCACCTTAAGCCAGTTATTGTAGGTTGCTGCGTCGAGACAATCGCGGAAATACTGGTAATCCTGCTCCTGGTAGAAGACTTGCTGCCCGTCACGTCCTAACTGAATTATATGCTGTAACTGATCCTTTATCGTGAATCGCGGTAATCTGGCCATGTAAATGCTCGTTAACTGCCAAAAATTAGTTTAATAATACTATGTAGTTTATTCCTAAATTGTGACCTAGTATGCCAAAATTTTGACGCTTTGGCTAAATATGATCCCTGGGAATGGTTATTTCCTCCCAATCTCGTTGATTTACCAGCTCTTCGCCTTCATAAGCGCGAACAGTTGCCTTGATATAAAAGTTCCCGGCATCGCATCGAAACTCGCTTTCGGACTCGGTTCGAATCGACCAGTCACCCCGTTGCATCCAGCAGATATAACGACTCAAGGAGCGACAACTGAGTGGATCGTCGGCAGCAATGGTCCAGCGTTCGTCATGGCGATGACGGGTGCACATCGCGTGATCCGGTACTTCGATCTCGCCGGTATCGTCGATGATACGGTAGTGTGATTCACCGGTTTGGAAATTACGCTCCATCCAGCGGCGGCTGAGCTCCGGCTTGTTTAGGGGGTACTCGGGCATCGGTTTCTGGTCTTCTGGCTCCGGTACCTGATGGACATCGACGCCCGACCTGACCGGTATTGTTATGACGGCGTCAGGGCCAAGTTTGATGGTTGCGATAACCGGCTCCGGAGGTGGCATTATCATCGGCCAGTAACTGGTTGAGATTGCTACCCGCATCTTGTGGCCGCGCATGAATCGATAACCGCACTCGTTCAGTTCGATTTCCACCGATTCCGCCTGACCCGGCACCATTGGCTCGGGGTTTTCATTGCCGTTGCGGTGCGCGAGATTTAACACCCCCCAGCTGACCCTGAATACTTCACCATTTGGATGTATGTCATTGAGGCGTACCGCGATATTTCCCAGTGGTTTATCGATAGAAATTTTTAACCGAAGCCGAGGGCGACCCAGGACCTCGATCGGTTGATGTAGTTTTCCGCTATCGAACACCAGCGACCCGGAATCATCCCGGCGCTGGTCTGCCGGCATTTCGCCATCGGGTTTGCTGGTGAAAAATTCGCCGCAACTGGTACCGCAATCCTGTGGCGAGGCCATAACCTTTTCCTGTGTTCTGCCGGGTATATCGAGTAGTTGGCGATTCGGTGCCAGGTAGTAATTACGTTCACGGTTTTCACTTACGGGTAGCACGGGTTCCGCTACCCATCGGCCGGGCTCAACTTCGTGTCGTATAAGCGGCCTGGCTGCTTCGAGAATATAGGCGCGGTAAGCCGGAAGATTCTCAACACCGTTGTCGACACCTTTGAGCCATTTGTCCCACCAGTCGATCGCCTGCTTGAGGAAATCCAGCTTCGGCCCCGGAAGCGCGAGATGTGGATACTTGTGAATCCAGGGGCCATTAATCGCTTTGGCGTTCTTGATATGAATCGCCGCTGCGGGTGGCGCATTAATGTAACCATCGGCCCAACCTGAAATCACCAGCGCTGGAATCTCGATATCGTCATAGTTCTCACTTATCGAGCCGTGTTTCCAGTAGTCGTCCTTGCGTTGATGCGCAAGCCAGGTCGCTAATGGAAAGGGCTGGGTGTTTAGCCGCCGCAACCAGGTTTCGCGCCAGCTTTCACCGACCAGCTCCGGGTCGGGTGGCCTCGAGGCGTAACAGAGCATGGTGCTCGACCAGAAAAAATTGGAATAGAGCAGGCAACCGTTCTTGTAGTGGATATCGTCGTTGTAACGATCGACAGTGGTACCGATCGAGATGACGGCCTTGAGTGCAGCCGGTTTCAGAGCCGCGATTTGCAGACCGTTAAATCCACCCCATGAGATGCCCATCATACCCAGGTTGCCATCGCACCAGGGTTGGCTTGCAATCCATTCAATTACTTCGCAACCATCGGCCAGCTCGCGTTCCGAGTATTCATCATCCCAATCTCCGTCCGATTCGCCGGTGCCCGATATATCGACACGAACCCCGACATAACCCGCCTCGGCAAAAGCAGGGTAAGTGCTTTCATCGCGTTGAGAGGTACCGTCGCGTTTTCGATAAGGAAGGTATTCGAGAATAGCCGGCAGCGGTGTTTTCTTCGCACCATTGGGCATCCAGATCCGAGCGGCTAATTTTCGACCATCGGACAATGTAATCCACTCGTTTTCCAGTACTTTGAATCCGGTTTTTTTCATATTCTCTACTCACCGCGTTGGAGTAGGACATTTTGCCTGCTTAAACGGGGTTCAGGCAAGCTTTGCCGAAGTAGAGTATTCGGACAATGGACCCGCGGATACCAGCCTTTTGCCACCATCGGTATCGGTGTATTGCTCAAAGTTGTCGATAAACAGAGCCGCCAGTCGGGCTGCTTTCGAGTCCCATTCGGAGCTATCGTTGTAGCTATTGCGCGGATCGAGGATGTCTGCATCGACTGCAGGCAGGCTCGTTGGCACATTCAAATTAAAAACCGGAATAGCTTCGACTTCCGCGGTGTCGATCGATCCATCGAGAATTGCGTCGATAATGGCTCGGGTC
The DNA here is from genome assembly GCA_964488685.1 of uncultured Gammaproteobacteria bacterium. GTDB lineage: Bacteria > Pseudomonadota > Gammaproteobacteria. Next base: position 11,960 of record CAZAVY010000025.1, on the reverse strand, counting down.
GCCTTGATCGAAATTCGTTTACCACTACCGTCCCAACCGGTGTTAACGAGGTAGGCCCGGCTTCCGACCTGCTCCATTTTCCGGTACAGAACTTCGGCGTAGCGGGTCGGATGTAACGACAGAAAGGCCTTACCGAAGCAGGCCGAAAAAGTCGGTGTGGGATCGGTGATGCCGCGCTCGGTGCCGGCGAGTTTGGCGGTAAATCCCGACAGGAAGTAGTACTGTGCCTGCTCGGGGCTTAATCTTGAAACCGGTGGTAACACGCCAAATGCGTCGGCGGTCAGGAAAATGACTCGATTGGCGTGACCGGCTCTGGATACCGGCTTGACAATATTATCGATGTGATAAATGGGGTAGGAGACACGGGTATTCTCGGTTTTAGAGTTGTCTGTATAGTCGATTTCACCGTCATTTTTGACGACCACGTTTTCGAGCAATGCGTCGCGGCGGATAGCGCGGTAGATATCGGGTTCGTCTTCGGCACTCAGGTCGATGACCTTGGCGTAACATCCGCCTTCGAAATTAAAGATTCCGGTGTCGTCCCAACCATGTTCGTCATCGCCGATCAGACGGCGTTTGGGATCGGTAGATAATGTGGTTTTACCGGTTCCCGAGAGGCCGAAAAAAATGGCCACGTCGCCGTCTTCACCGACATTGGCGGAACAATGCATCGATGGCATGCCCTTGAGCGGCAGCAGATAGTTCATTATCGAGAACATGCCTTTTTTCATTTCACCGCCATACCAGGTGCCGCCGATGATCTGCATTCCCTGTGCCATGTGAAAGGCGACGAAATTCTCGGAGTTCAAACCCATGGCCTGATATTCCGGATTGGAAGTTTTGGAACCGTTGAGCACGACGAAATCCGGAACATAGCCAGTCAATTCATCGGCGTCGGGACGGATGAACATATTGGTCACAAAATGTGCCTGCCAGGCCACTTCGGTGATGAACCGCACTTTGAGTCGAGTTTCGGGATTGGCGCCGCAAAAGGTATCGACTACGAACAGTTTTTTGCCCGATAGCTGATCGGTAACCAACTGGCGCAGCGAATTCCAGGTTTCGATATCGATGGGCTTGTTATCATTCTCTCCCTGGTCAGACCACCAGATGGTGTCGCGCGTGGAATCGTCCCGCACCAGGTACTTGTCCCTGGGTGAACGCCCGGTAAAGTCCCCGGTATCGACGGCGATCGCCCCGGAATCGGTGAGGCTACCAATCTCGAAGCCAAGCAGATTGTCGGCCGTTTCTTCGCAAAACAGAGTTTCGTAACTGGGGTTGTACTGGATTTCGACGGTGTCGCGAATTCCGTAGGATGATAAATCTGGATTGGTGGTCATAATTACTTTCAATTGGTTTAGCCGGGCTGGACATGTTTCGTATGCTCGATGATATGCAATTTTGTGTGGCTATTAGAAAACCTGATTCACAAAAAACAGCAGTTATCCAATAAACGGGTTAAATTTATGCCTTATCACTATGCAAATCCTCCTGTAACACACGGTTTTGTCGGAATAGTCGTTAAGCCAGTATTTCACGCAATGCTTTAACAACCCGGTCGATCTGTTGTTTCTCGATCACCAACGGTGGTAACAGTCGGATGACATTCGGGCCCGCCGGTAGTGCGATGATGCGATGACCGAGTAGTTCGGCCAGTTTTTCCTGCACCTTTCGTTTGAGCTCGATACCAATCATCAGTCCGAGGCGGCGCAGAGCGCGTACCTGGGACAGGTTGGCGACGTTGAGTTCGGATTCGAAGTAATCACCCAGTTCGGTGGCACGTTGCGCCAGGCCATCGCCCTGGTAGACGTCGATCGCGGCAAGCGACGCGGCGCAGGCCAGCGGATTGCCGCCGAAGGTGGTTCCATGCAGCCCGGTTTCGATTTGTATATCAGCCTTGAGCAGGGTCGCGCCGATCGGGACACCACCACCCATGGCTTTGGCGACGCACATCATGTCAGGCTGCAGATCGAAGTGATCGCAGGCAAAGAATTTTCCGGTACGGCAGAAGCCTGTCTGGATTTCATCGATTATCAACAGGACGCCGCGCTCGGAACACAGCTTGCGTACCGCCGCCAGATACTCGGCCTGGATCGGATTGACGCCGCCTTCACCCTGCACCAGTTCGAGCATGACCGCGGCGGTGCTGTCATTTACCACGGCGTCGAGCTTTTCGATCTTGTTGAAGGGAACGTAGTCGAAACCCGGAATCAGCGGTTGAAACGCATCGCGGTACTTCGGTGTGTAGGTCGCACTGACCGCCCCCATGGTGCGACCATGAAAACCCCGCATTGCGGTCACGAAATTGGTACGCCCCGTATGCAGGCGTGCAAACTTGAGCGCAGCTTCGATCGACTCGGCGCCCGAGTTGCATAAATAGGCCTTTGTCAGACTTTGTGGCGTTACCTCTACCAGTTTTTTGAGCAGTTTCGAACGTACATCGTTGTACATGATGTTGGGGCAGGTGATCAGGGTATCGGCCTGTTGCTTGATCGCCGCGACCAGTTTCGGATGTGAATGGCCGAGGGAAGCGACCCCGATTCCGGCCGCGCAATCGATATACTCCTGACCTTGTTCATCGTAAAGGCACGCCCCGCTGCCGCGCACCGCAACCAGGTCTCGCTTGGCCTGTAAGGGTATGCCGTAGTCGTGTTCAAGCGTTTTATAATCGTTCATGAAATATGGGTCCCGGCGCCGTTGAGCGCATTGATGATGGGTTGTTCGCCACGGCCATCGGTGTGATGATGACCTGCGTTTTTCCGTTCCGGCAAAGCCGGGTCAGCGCCAGCAGTTTGCGCTTGATGCGCCCCTCGACGCCGGCCTCGCGAATGTGCAGCTCGCTCAAGCTCATGTGGGTTACCAGGGTCGTTTCGTCGTCCGGGTTATCCAGCAGTCCGGGTGCCTCGATTAACTGGATCACGGTATCGAATTCCAGTGCACCGGCGATTTGGGCAACGATGTCATCGTTCTCGGAATTAATCGCAAACCCGTTCTCGTCGACGATCGGAATTGTCAGCACCGGGCAATAATCGTTTTCCAGCAGCAGGGTCAATAGCTGGCTGTTTACGCTGCGTGGTTTACCCGAGAGATCACGTTTGACCAGTGTTTTGCCATTTTCACGCACTCGAATGCCCTTGTTGCGTTCTCCCTGGACCAGGCGGCCATCGAGCCCGGTCAATCCCACGGCATTGATTTTTTTGCGCTGACACAATTCGACGATCTGTTTGTTACGCAGACCCGAGTAGCTCATCATGATGACATCGAGTGCATCCTGGTCGGAGAACACGCTGGCATAGCCGGACACCGAAGTCAGGATTGTTTTTTCCATGCCCAGGGTCTGCGTCAGTTGATCGCGTAGTACGTTGGCGCCATGTACGATTATAAACGGTTGTTCAAGTGTTGCCAGGTCTGTGATGACTGCTTCGAGATTTATTTTTTCGCCACCGCCAATTTTTATCAGCATCATAGTTCTATCGTCGTATTGTTATCGATTCGAGACCAGCCCGGGTCTCCGGTGAAGGCCTGAGAACATACCAGGTGCAGATCTCCGTCGTGCTTCTGATGCATTTGAAAGTAGTCCGGATCTTCGCTAAAACTGCTGGACAGGCATGACCGATCTCCATCGGAAAGAATAATATTCATGGCGCGAATATAGCGGCTGCGTTTTTTGATGATTTCGACCGCTTTTTCGGTGGCGGCGCATGGGTCGCCCTCGTCGAAGCGGCGAATATAATTGTATATTTTCTCGGCGCCGATACGACCCTGTGACTTGATACGCACCCCGCGCAGTTCCCCGTTAAAGATGAAAACCGAGTCGCCATCGGAAAAGGGCATATTATTTTCGACCGCGATGCCCTCGTCACGAAAGGCACTTCGCGCATGGACCAGTAATAGCCGGGTATTGCCAAACTGGTTCAAATCATCTTCCCAGACGGGTCGAATATCGTGATATTGCGGCCAGTTACCGTCACTGCGCCAGGCGCAGCCCCAGCCGTGACCCTGAAATTCACGGCTGCTACGAGCTAACTCGGCGAAAGGCGTGAGCAAAGCCTCGATTGAAAACGGGGTCTCGGCGCGAGCATAGAGTATACGGCACATGTCGGTATTGAATCAGGGGTGGAGCCCCGGGAATTCCAGTCCCGTGGTTTCGTCGAATCCGCGCGTGATATTAAAAGCCTGCACCGCCTGACCGGCGGCTCCTTTCATCAGGTTGTCGAGTGCGCTGATAACCACCAGGCGATTGCTGTGCGGATCGCGTTCGAAGCCGATGTCGCAGTAGTTGCTGCCGGCGAGGATTTTCGGTTCCGGATAACGGTGGATTCCACTGCGCTCCTTGACGATACGAATAAAGGGTTCATCCCCGTAAGCGCCGCGATAGAGTTTCCAGATATCTATTTCTTCCAGGTCCTGGTTCAGGAATACATGGCAGGTTGCCAGGATGCCGCGCACCATTTCGATCGAGGTTGCCGAGAAATGGATATTGTCGGCACCCAGTTCCTGCTGAATTTCACCCAGGTGACGATGAGCGGTCGGTTTATAGGAGCGAATCGCACCGCTACGTTCCGGATGATGGCTGCCCTCGTTGACCGCGTTCCCACCCTGACTGGAACCGGCCTTGACTTCGACCACCGCGGATTCGACCACGGCAGCCTGATACAATGGGTGCAGTGCCAAAATAGTCGCAGTGGCGTTACAACCCGCTCCCGAGATTCGCCTGGCGTGCTTCAATTCAGCGCGATGCAGTTCCGGGATGCCGTAAACAAAATCGGCAAGCTTTTGCGGACAACTATGCGGTTTGCCATACCAGGTTTCATAAGCGCCCTTGTCACGCAGCCGAAAGTCTGCGGATAAATCGATCAGGGTATCGGCGAGGTCTTCAAACTCGGACAGGCGATTCATCATCTGCCCATGCGGCAGCCCGAGGAATAGCACGTCACAGGGTCCAAGCTCCGCGACCGCGACGAATTTATGCTTGCAGATTTTTCGAAGATTCGGGTGCACGCTGGAGACCGGTTTACCGGCGTAACGCTCCGAGGTGACCTGTTGAATTTCCACCTGCGGGTGAAACAACAGGATGCGCAGTAAATCACCACCGGTATAACCCGAAGCGCCGACAATAGATACCCTGGTCACTGCTTCACAATCTCGATGACATGATTGGCGACGATCTGTGGAATATCGACGCCGGTGGTGTCGATGCTGTTGCGAAATTCCATGGTGTAGTTGACTTCATTGACCAGCAAGCCATCGTCGCTTTCGAACAGATCGACCGCGACAATGCCTCCGCCAACCGCGTTTGCCGCGGCGAGCGAGATTTCGGCAACCTCGGCTGTTACCTCGCAGTTGCTCGCCTGGGCGCCACGCGCGGTATTGGTAATCCAGTGCGCTGAGCTGCGGTAGATTGCCGCGATGCAATCATCGCCAACCACGAAGCTGCGGATGTCACGACCCTGCTTTTCGATGTATTTCTGGATGTAAAAGATCGAGTGGTGATAGCTGCCGAGCACGGTCTTGTGTTCGAGCACGGTTTCCGCCGCGTCGCGATCGTTGATCTTGGACAACAGGCGACCCCAGGAGCCAACCGCCGGTTTTAACACTACCGGGTAACCCAGCTCTTCGATCGCTTGCAGTGCTGATTCCTCGGTAAACGCGACCCGGCATTCCGGTTGGGCAATGCCATGATCCTTGAGCGCAGCGGTAGTCAGCAGTTTGTCACCGCAGATCTGAGCGACCTTGTGCGAGTTGATACAGCGAACCCCGGCGCTTTCAAAAATTCGCAGTGCATGTAGTGCACGCGAGTGATTGATTGAGCGTTCAACCAGGATGTCGATGTCGGGTGCGCTCTGAAAATCCATGATCAATTTACGATCGTCGATCATGATCGGCTCGACATCGGCGTTTCTAAACGCCGCGATCAGCAGCTTTTCTTCCTTGCGAATCAGCGAATGCAGCAGGCCAATTCTCATTGCCCCCAATCCTCTTCGGCGAAAGGCGCCTCGGCCAGTTCAAGCGGATCGATTTTAACCAGTTCCAGTTCGGCGCCACAGTCGTCGCAGGTCAGTATCTCACTTACTACCGCATCATCGGCCACTTCTACCTCAGCCGCACATACCGGACATTCGCCCATGGAAATCCCCATCTGTTCAATTGAAAGCGGAGTATTTTATGCGTTTGCCGGTGGGCTGTAAAAGGGAGATTTATGAATTGAATGTTAAACTGGAGAAATCGTGCAGACGGAGACCGATCATGTTTAAACAAATGGGGTTGAAAAGACGAACTTTGGTGCTGGCCGTAGCGGGTATTTTGCCTGCGCTGATCACGCGTAAAACAGTGGCCGGCAGCGAGGAAGCGGAATCGATCCGACAGCCCGACAGCAGCGATGACCTGTCTTTCATAGCGCGTGCCTTTACAATGCAGCGCCGGGCGATCGACAGCAGTGACCAGGGGTATGGCGCGGTTGTAGTGCGCGATGGAATTATTGTCGGGCAGGCGCCGAGTCATGTGGTCGTGAATCGCGATCCGACGGCGCATGCGGAAATGGAAGCGATACGGGATGCCGCAGGTCGTCTCAATTCCCGCGACTTGAGTCGTTGTACGCTGTATTCATCCTCCTCCGCCTGCCCCATGTGCGAGGCTGCGGCCTACTGGGCCGGAATCGAGCGCATGGTACATGGTAAAGGGGCGAGCGAAGGGGGCAGCCCGCAATTGTGCAGATAGGTTGTGCCGGGTTAACTAACTGAATTACCGACCTGATCATCGGCAAACTGTTTGTGGGTGCCATCGCAGTAAGGCTTGTTACTACTGTGTTTGCACTGGCACAGATAATAGTCCTTGCTTTCATCGCATTCGAAGGCCATCGGCGTGAAGTCGCTACCCTGGTGAGATCCATCGCAGAACGGCTGTTTAGCGCTCAGCCCGCACATGCAAAAATAATATTTCTTATCCTTTTCAAGTGCTACCTTAGCGGGCTTGTTGTCTGCGATTGTCGGATTGGTCATGGATGATCCCTGGTTGGCCGGTTGAAAAACGTGGTAACGATATCATGATAAGCGGTATCACTCGAGGAATCATGCTTATCGCTAAATGCCTGCTACCCTGGTATTACAGTCCCATGACCGTAATCCGTTGGAACCTGTAAACGGATTTACGATGGATTCCAGCGCAAGGCCGGAATGACGAAAGTTATTCCAGCTCCGGTAGCGGCAGTACGCTGCCCGTTGCCTGGGCGACCGTGTAATGCTAAAAGCAATGGCGTCGGCTGATCTCTGTCAAGGGATTCTGGAGTATAAATTTGATACCAGCGGGTGAGGCCATCGTGATCCAGATTATGGCGTGCCTGATCCGCATGCGCCGTCTGGATGCTGATTACGATAAGCAACACAAAGTTTCTACATAGAATATTCATGGCTCTCCGTATCAGGTTTTACATTGTTACCTGTTTAATGCGGCTTCGATTGCGGCTGCCATTCGGTAGAGTTTTTCGTCGCTGCCATTGGCAGCGGACAGCATCAGGCCGACCGGCGCTTCTCCCGATTGATGGCAAGGCAGGCTGATCGAGCAACCGTCGAAGTAATTCACGGTCGCGGTATTGCGCAGGCAGTGCAGGTTAACCCGCCGGGCATCGTCTTCGTCTTCGGTTTCAGTGATTGCCGGGGGGATACAGGCGACCGTCGGGTACAGCAATGCATCGGCTTGCAGTGACATGAATTGTTGGTTAAATGCATCCACAATTGTTTGTCTTTCCCGGTAACGGTTTTGCTGTTCTTCTGCACTGATCGATGATCCGGCCAACATGCGCTTCCCGACAAAGGGATCGTATTCCTCGAGGTGTTTTTCGAGCAGTTCGCGATGATTTTGCCAGGCCTCGTACGGGACCACCGGGCGTTCGATGAAAAAGTCGTCACAATGATCGAGCACAGGCAGAGGGGCATGGTGAACCTTGGCGCCCGCGGCCATCAATGCATCGATCGAGATATCGAATGCGGTCTGCACTTCGGGGTCGAGGTTATCCATGACGCCTGCTTGTGGAATTACCAGCTTCAATTGCTTGAGATCGAAAGGCACCAGCTTCGGCAACGCCGAGTCGGGCTTTATATTTCCGCACATCAACTGATCGAGAATAAAACAGCTGTCGACATCGACCGCGAGCGGTCCGGGGGCATCGAGGGTTGGCGATAACGGAAATATGCCGTTAAGCGACATTCGGCCAAAACTCGGTTTGACGCCGACGACACCGTTAAATGCAGCCGGAATACGACAGGATCCCGCGGTGTCGGATCCGAGCGCCGCGCTAACGATGCCTTCGGCGACTGCAACGCCGCTACCCGAGGACGAGCCGCCCGGCAAGCGCCCGGTATCGCGGTCCCAGATCGACAGGGGCGTTCCATAGTGTGGGTTTTTTCCAATCCCTGAAAACGCGAATTCACTCATGTTGGTGCGACCGAAAAACAGCAGCCCGGCGGCACGCAACGGCGCCACGACTTCGGCGTCAGCCGCCTCGGGCTGCGCATAGTGTTTGCGAACGACCGATCCGGCCATGGTTTTTTCATTGCGGATGTTGAACAAATCCTTCAACGCAATCGGAATACCCGCCAGCGGGGTCAATGACTGCGTCTTGTTTCGCGCCCTGTCGATCGAATAGGCGAGATTGATCAGCCCCGGATTGATCGCTGTAAATATCGACTTCGACAAATGGGCGTGTTCCAGCGCCTGTTCCACCAACCGGGTTGCACGGGTTTGCCCGCTTTGAAGTGTCGCAGAAAGCTCACGTAATCCCGGCATAGTCATTCTTTACTCTCGTCTGGGCAAATCCATGGTCGGATTCTCGTCGAAAAATCTATCCGGCATCCAGTGAAAACCCGCATATACCACCGGTTGAACCAGCCAGTCTTCCGGTCGTGGCCAGTGATGATAATTAACCCTGTGCCAGACCACGATGTCTTCGTTATCGATTGCGCGATTGGCGTGGCTCCAGATGTCGAAGTAGTGGATATGCCCCAGGCAATCACAGCCCAGCGATAGCGAGTCGAACGAAACACCCATTCCAATTTCACCGGTATCGAAGGCATTTCGCCGGAAGTTTGCACCCCTCGGGTCGTCGTAGGGAACCACCATCTCGGCCATCGAGGCGCGTTTCATGACCAGACGCAGGCGACCCTTGTCGTTGATGCCGATGTCATGAAGCACCAGGCCGTCGCGTTGTGCGTATCCCACCTGCAGTTCCCCCAGCTCTGCCATTTCACCTGGTAACCGTCAACCTCGAAACTGGGCCCGTCAGGCTGGGTAATCGATATTACCGAAAAGCCCGGGGTTAGCAAACTGCAAACTGCAAACTGCATGTAGCTGGCGCCTTTACAGGATGAACAATTTCGAACGGACAAGGGTAGCGAATGCTTAAATCAACGGAGTGGCGTTGCTATGCGCTAGTGTTGGTAACTGTTTTTTCCTTCCAGCTTTAGTCTTCCCCCGATAACGCTCCCCGAATACCTACTCGAATTAGAGGGTTCTCTAATCTGTTTACAAATTCATTTTCAGGGCGTTATCGATGTACAACTATTCAAATTTAGATCAACAGCTGATAGACAAGCGGGTTTTAGAGTTTCGTGACCAGACCAGCCGATTTTTAAAGGGAATCTTAAGCGAAGAGCAATTCCGCCCTCTGCGTTTAATGAACGGGCTCTATATTCAACGACATGCCCCCATGTTGAGAATTGCGATACCTTATGGGGAGCTAAGTTCCCGACAGCTACGCAAGCTCGCTGATATTGCTGAGTCCTATGATCGAGGTTTCGGACATTTCACAACCCGTCAGAATATTCAGTTTAACTGGTTAGAATTGGAGCAGGTGCCGGATATTCTGGAAGAACTGGCATCTGTGCAGATGCATGCAATCCAGACTAGTGGCAATTGCATAAGAAATATCACCTGCGATCATCTGGCGGGAATAGATGCAAGTGAAGTAGAGGACCCAAGGCCATGGTGTGAATTGGTGCGGCAATGGGCGACCCTGCACCCGGAATTTCAGTATCTGCCACGAAAATTTAAATTTGCATTCACCGGTTCATCCACAGATCGAGCCGCTATTTTAGCGCATGACATTGGCTTGAGATTGATAAACAACGAAGAGGGTGAAACTGGATTTGAAGTGTAGGTGGGTGGCGGGCTGGGTCGCACACCGGTTGTCGCCGGCAAGTTGAAAAAATTCCTGCTCAAATCAGACCTGCCAGGTTACCTCGAGGCTATTCTTCGGGTTTACAATCTAAATGGCAGGCGGGATAACAAGTATCAATCCCGAATCAAAATTTTGGTCAAAAGTATAGGCTTGAGTACCTTTAGATCAAATGTAGAGCTTGTATTCAAGAACCTGAATACAGCTGCACTTTCACACAACCACATCGATTTCCCGACCATAAAAAATCGCTTCGAAGCAGCGCTTCCAAGAACCTTGCAATTAAATGGCCATAGCCTGGCAAGCAATCAACAAAGTAGATATACGAGGTGGCTGCAACAAAATACCCTGGACACTAAATTTAAAAACTACAAATCTGTTTATATTTCGCTCAAGCATCCCGATCGGGCGCCTGGAGACATCAGTTCTGATGAAATGCGTTTGGTAGCAATAATTGCCGATCAATACAGCGGTGGCCTGGTTAGAACGACGCATACCCAAAATTTGTTGCTCTCCCTGGTTCACAAAAGCAATCTTGTTTCATTGTGGCAGGCTCTGACAGATACAGATTTGGCAGAAGCAAATATAGATACGGTGCAGGACATAATTTGCTGCCCCGGGTTCGAATATTGCAGCCTCGCAAATACCTCATCTATACCCATCGCGAAGGAAATTCAGAATCGATTTAGCGATCCAGGTGAATTGCAGGCGTTAGGGAATATTCAAATCAAAATCTCGGGTTGCATGAATGCTTGTGGCCACCATCATATTGGTAATATCGGAATACTGGGCGTCGATAAGAAAGGCCAGGAGTGGTTCCAGATAACACTGGGAGGGCGAGCGGATCAAAATCTAAAGATTGGCGAACGATTGGGTCCTGCCGTCGATCGAAACTCGGTTGCTAGTGCTGTCGAGAAAATAATTCGTCATTACCTTGGCAAAAGGATTAACGCACAAGAGCATTTCCTGGCCACGCTCGAACGAGTTGGTATCCGTTCTTTCAAGGAGGTTGTTTATGGATAACTTCAGTTTTTCTGACAATACAGTCACAATCAATGATTGGCACTCATTAAACCATGATTTTGAAAATGTGGAGGCGCGGCCTGGAATACTTGTGCTTTCTGTTGAATCACCGGTAGATTTTCTTGTTGGACCACTCGATGAATTAAACGGAATAGTAATAACTTCTGTTGATTTTAATGATGGCCGGATGTTTAGTTTGGGAAAACAAATCCGCTTGCTCGGCTTCAGCGGGACATTGACAGCTGTCGGAGACATATTGCCGGATCAATTTCCTTTATTGTTATTCTGTGGTTTTGACAACGCCTTGATTCTCAATAAATTTCCCCCACTTGAGACTATTGAACTCGATCAGGCCTGCAGCCTTGTCAAACTTTCGGGTTCTGGAACAGGCAACCCTTTAGAAGTTAATTAGCTAGTTTTTAGCAGGCAATTTATTATGACGGAAGTACACAGAGAAATGGTAATCGATGTCCATCACTGGACTGATACCCTGTTCACCATAAAGACTACCCGCGACCGTTCTTTGCGTTTTCGAAATGGCGAATTCGCAATGATGGGCATTGAAATTAATGGAAAGCCGCTGATGCGCGCCTACAGCATGGCGAGCTCACAATATGAAGATCATCTAGAGTTCTATAGCATTAAAGTTCAGCATGGGGACCTTACTTCGCGTCTGCAGCATATCAAGCAAGGAGACCATTTACTGGTCAGTAAAAAACCCACTGGGACATTATTGTGGGACCGTCTAAAGCCAGGTAAACACCTTTAT